>CAJCIQ010000263.1 GCA_903970475.1 Beijerinckiaceae bacterium | reverse complement strand
GCTGAATTAACGTACCTTTGCGGCTTCGTTTGGCCCCTTTTTTGAATTTATTAGGCAATCAGCCCTCAAATTCTGGATAGCTGGCCTGTTAATCAATATATTATGCAAATTCGCAACATCGCCATCATTGCACACGTTGACCACGGTAAAACCACCCTGGTGGATAAGATCCTCCATGCTACGCACGTTTTCCGCTCCAATCAGGAGACCGGAGATCTGATCATGGATAGCAACGATCTGGAAAGGGAAAGAGGAATTACCATCTTTAGTAAGAACGCCTCTGTTACTTACAAAGACATCAAAATCAACGTTATCGATACTCCAGGTCACGCCGACTTCGGAGGTGAGGTAGAAAGGGTGCTTAAGATGGCGGACGGGGTAATTCTGCTGGTGGATGCCTTTGAAGGGCCCATGCCGCAAACCCGTTTTGTGCTTCAGAAAGCATTACAACTCAACCTGAAACCTATCGTAGTCATCAACAAGGTCGACAAACCAAACTGTCGCCCTGATGAAGTACATGACGCTGTATTCGAACTATTTTTCAACCTGGACGCCACGGAAGAGCAACTCGATTTCCCCACCTTCTATGGTTCAGGGAAAAATGGCTGGTTCAATTCTTCGCTGACCCAATGTGAAGATATTACCCCCCTGCTGGATGGAATCCTCCAGTATGTTCCTGAGCCTAAGATAGGAGATGGAACCCTGCAAATGCAGATTACCTCCCTGGACTACTCCTCTTTCCTGGGTCGTATTGCCGTTGGAAAAGTTACCCGTGGCAGTATCAAGGAAAATCAACCCATCAGCCTGATGCAAACCGATGGAAGTATCAAGAAATCCAGGGTAAGGGAATTGTACGTTTTCGAAGGCATGGGCAAGAAAAAGGTAACAGAAGTGCTGTCTGGTGATATCTGCGCCGTGGTTGGGCTGGAAGAGTTCAATATCGGTGACACCATCGCCGACTTTGATAATCCCGAAGCTTTGCCGGTTATTCACGTGGATGAGCCTACCATGAACATGGTATTCGGCATCAACAACTCTCCTTTCTTTGGTAAAGACGGGAAGTTTGTGACCAGCCGCCACCTGAGGGACCGTTTGATGAAAGAAACAGAAAAGAACCTGGCCCTTAGAGTTGAGGACACAGATAGTGCCGATAGCTTCATGGTATATGGAAGGGGTATCCTCCACCTGGGGGTACTGATAGAAACCATGCGCCGCGAAGGATTCGAACTGACCGTAGGACAACCTAGGGTTATCGTCAAAAACATTGACGGAAAGAAGATGGAGCCATACGAAACATTGGTAGTAGACGTTCCACAGGAATTTGCTTCTAAAGTGATCGACCTGGTAACCCGTCGTAAGGGCGAAATGCACGTCATGGAAACCAAAGGTGATATTCAGCACCTCGAATTCGAAATTCCTTCCAGGGGTCTGATTGGTTTGAGGACTACCATGCTCACCTCTACCCAGGGTGAAGCCGTAATGGCCCACCGTTTCAGTGAATACAAACCTTGGAAAGGCGCCATCCCTGGCCGTAACAACGGTGTGTTGCTGGCAAAAGAAGGTGGAACGACCACAGCCTATTCCCTTGACAAACTACAGGACCGCGGGTTTTTCTTCGTTGATCCAGGAGAAGAAGTGTATAAAGGCATGATCATCGGAGAAAACAACAAACCCGGTGACTTGGTGGTAAACCCCAACGAAGGAAAGAAACTGACCAACATGCGCGCCAGCGGTACGGACGGTGCAACCAATATTGCCCCTAAGACCTTGATGACCCTGGAAGAGTGTATGGAATATATCCAGCAGGATGAGTGTATTGAGGTTACGCCCCACTTCACCCGTATGCGTAAAACCATTCTGGATGAAGATGAACGCAAGCGTTCTCAGAAATCCATGAAGACCGAAGAGGTATAGACTAATGCCGGCGCCGGCCCGGCCTGACCGCTTTTTTCCAAAAGCCGTTCGTTAAAGAATGGTGATCGAGCCTTGGTTTTGACTACCTTTATGGGAGCATATCCAATAAACATGTTGTCTTCACAAACATATAAAAGCCTTTGCGAACAAACCCCTGGTGGTTCAGGTCGCAAAGGCTTTTGGCTTTTCAATACCGGACGCCCTGCGTCGGGTGACGCTGGGACGCCCAATGGCTGGACACGCAGCGCGGCGGCCAAGGCGTTTTGCATGGCATTGCTGGTGATAGGTCTTGCCCTTACAGCTCCTTCGGCTAAAGCACAGTGTTCCGTTTGCTCCCGTACTGCTCAACAATTGGGGGAAAAGCCCGCCAAATCCCTCAACAAGGCGATCGTATACCTATTGGTCGCTCCCTTTGGTATCATGGGCTTCATTGGCTTCCGCTGGTGGAAAAATGAGTACGGAAAACAGTCCCAATAAAGCCCTATGCAATTAACGCAAGCCTGCCTCCAGCAGGTCAATCGGTCTGCTCATCCTAATCCATTACTGACCCTGCTGATTCCCACCTGGAACAACCTGGCTTATTTAAAATTGTGTATTCAAAGTATCAGGAAGCATTCCAAGGAATCCATGCAGATCATCGTGCACGTTAACGAAGGAAAGGACGGCACCCTGGAGTGGATTAAACAACAGCCGGACATAGATTATACGTACAGCGATATCAACATAGGCGTTTGTTATCCCCTCAACTATGCCCGACCCCTTATTAAGGGTGAGTATGTTGTCTTTCTCAATGACGACATGTATGCACTGCCTGGTTGGGATACCGCGCTGATGGAAGAGGTTAGGTCCATAGGTCATAAGTGGTTTTTTTTATCGGCCACTATGATTGAGCCCACAGAGACGGGAAACGCTTCCGTTATTGTGGCCAATTATGGCACGTCCCCTGAGGAGTTCAAAGAACAGGATTTACTTAAGGAATACGCTGGGCTTCAAAAACCAGACTGGATGGGGGCCACCTGGCCCCCCAACATTGTGCACAGGGATGTTTGGGACCTGGCAGGCGGTTATAGCATCGAATACACCCCGGGCATGTATTCTGATCCTGACTTCTCCATGAAACTCTGGACCATGGGTATACGCCTGTTCAAAGGGGTAAGCCGCAGCAGGGTTTATCATTTCGGAGGAAAATCTACCGGTCGCATCGTACGCAATAAAGGACATTACACCTTCATCGGCAAATGGGGGTTCACTTCAAGTTGGTTTACCAAAAAGGTATTGGACAGGGGAAGCGATTTCACCGGCCCGGCCAGCATGCCCCCACTTGGTCTGGGACAACAATTAAAGCTGGCCTTTAAGCGCATCGGCGCAGCGTTAAAGAGCCGTTAGGGCACCCGGTGCGGATACCTTAGGGACAGCCGGGTTTGTGCGGAGCCCCTACGCCGCCCTTACCGCGATCCCCTTCTGGAGCGCGTAAAGTTTATAGTATTTCATGAACGTTAGGTGCGCCACATTTACGGCAATCACCAATCCCAAAAACCCATCCAGAAAGCCACCCCGGAACAGGTAACAATTCAGGAAGGCCCAACCAGGTTTTAACCACATTTTCCAATAGCTGCTCTTCTTCCCTTTGATCAGGTAGGCTTCCGCAGAAATGGTGCTGAACTTATTGTTTTGGGTAATATGTTCCTCCAGGGAATCATAGGAATAGTGAAGGATGTCTCCTTTGATCTTAGTGGTGGGATGCGGTGTAGAAAAAACGACCTGATCATGTGGGTTGATACCCGTCCAGGAAGCCTTTGTCCGGTCGAATAACCTCAATTTAGCGTCGGGATACCAGGTACCATGGCGGATGAATTTACCGCAATAATTGGTGCACCGATTCATGATATACCCCTTCTCCCTAGCGCCAGGACCCGCTTTAATAGCCTCAATGGAGGCGGATAATTGATCATCAATGGCTTCATCGGCGTCCAGACTTAAAACCAGGGGATGGGTAGCCAGCGCCAAAGCTTTGTTCTTTTGTTCTATATATCCGGCAAAGGCTTGTTGGTATACAAGGGCCCCTCTTTCTTTAGCCAATGCTACTGTCTGGTCTGTGGAATTAGAATCCAACACAACCACCTCGTCAGCTATAGATTTAACAGAGTCTATACATCTCCCTATCTTCTTTTGTTCGTTATAGGTGATGATGACAACCGACAACTTTTCCATGCCGGGAAAGGTAACCACAATTCTGAAAAATTGACCAACTTTGTCGATATGACCAATTTCGTCCCCATATTCCCTTTATCCATCGTGGTGTTCCCAGGAGAACAGGTAAATCTGCACATTTTCGAACCGAAGTATAAACAGCTCATCCAGGAGTGTGTGAAAGAAGGAAAGCCTTTTGGTATTCCTACGGTACTCAATGAAAGATTGGAAGACTACGGAACGTTGGTGCATATCTCTTCCATAGAAAAAACATATGACAACGGGGAGATGGATGTCATCACTTCCGGCATTCAGGTATTCCGTGTCCTGGAGTTGATCAAAGACATTCCCGAAAAACTGTACAGCGGGGCTATTGTAAGCTATCCCACCAATTTCGACGATGGAAACAGAGCCCTCATGCAGCAACTGGTAAAAAGCATCAAGGAACTACACCAGCTCCTGCATGTACAGAAAAAGTTTCAAATAGAAGATTTGCACCTGAAGGCTTATGACATAGCTCATCATGTAGGGCTTTCCCTGAAGGAGGAATATGAATTCCTACAATTAACCAGAGAGATCCAGCGTCAGGAATACCTCAAGAGGCACCTTGGTAAAATCCTTCCTTTGTTGGGGGAGATGGAAGCGCTTAAAGAAAAAATCAAACTCAACGGTCATTTCAAAGAGCTGCCGGGGTTTAACCTGGACAGGTAGTGCGGCCGCACCTGGAACACCAGGGGCTATGGCGCGGAAGTAACTTTGGCCTACCTTCGCCTAAATTTTTCAAATGGAGACTACCCTCTGCCTGGATTTTGGAAATACCCGCCTTAAATGCGGGGTATACAAAGGCAGCCGGCTACAAGAAACAATGGTACTCACCGATGACCATCCCGAGACCATTGCGGCATTGTTGGACCTGGTGAAACCTGACAAATCCATCCTGGCCTCTGTAGTCCACCATCATCCCGGCCTGGAAGCCTTGCTGGCAGAAAAAACCCGGTTTCACCTGTTGACCCATCAAAGTAAGTCTCCCCTCCTGATCCCCATAACGAAGCCGGAAACCATCGGACCAGACCGGCTGGCCTCTATGGTGGGCGCACTGGCACAATTTCCCGGAAAACATCTCCTGGTCATAGGCCTGGGTAGTTGTATCGTATTCAATTTTGTAGACAAGTACAGGGAATTTCTGGGAGGCGCTATATCGCCAGGGATGGAAATGCGCTTCAAATCCCTCCATCATTTTACGGCCAAACTGCCTTTGGTGAAAGCCGATTGGAACTATCCCCTCATTGGAGATGACACCCGCACCAACATCCTGAGTGGGGTATTGATGGGTATGGCCAAGGAAATAGACGGAGTCATTGAAGCATATAACGAAAAGTATGCACACCTGGAAGTGTTGATGACCGGTGGCGACACCTTGTTTTTTTCTACCCATCTCCGGCAGAAAGTGCACCTGGATCAGGATCTGATTTTTAAGGGTTTATTTGAGATTGCCCAATGGAATTTAATGTAAGTTTACGAGAGATGACCCACCTGGTTACACATAGAATTTGGTTAATCGCCTTTGCTTTAATCGCCTGCCTGAGCGCCTGCGAAAACGATATTAAAAAAGTCGCCGCCTTAAACCACCACACGGATCAGCCCGAAGAGGCGCATGGAGTGGATGCCTATTTTCATACGGGTGCGGTCCTCAAAGCCAGGCTCACGGCCCCATATATGCTGAGGTATAACGACACCCTGCGGACCGTATTCCCCAATTCCCTGCATTGTGACTTCTACGATTCCACCCAACGCGTTGAAAGTACGGTGGATGCCGACTATGGGATTTACCACGAGAACACCAATCAGGTCTACTTAAGGGACAATGTAAAAATTCTGAATCTGACAAAGAGGGACACGATCTACTGTAAAGATTTGTATTGGGATCAGAATACGGGCATATTCACCACCCGACGGGAGATAGAAATCCATCAGCCAAATCAACTTTCCAGGGGTAAAGGAATGACGGCCACCCAGGACTTCTCCCACGTCACCATTGATACCTTGTACAACAGTCCGGTAAGGGTTCAGGAAGGTCAGTTGCCGTAGGAAGAGCCGGTGTGATGTTAGACCAAGTAGGGGCGCCCCTACTTGAACATTAATGCCTGTGTCTTCTGCTTGTCCTCCTTTTCTTTGCGGAGATCAAACATGGTTCCGAAGATACGGTCCCAAAACGATGTGCTAACACCGAAGCCCAAATCATCACGCTTATAGTGGTGCAAATGGTGGTTTCTCCACAAAGGCTTCATCCATTTAAAGGGCGGGTTCCAGGCATGAATGGCATAATGCATGCTTCCATACATCAAATACCCTAACATAAATCCCGGGAAAAAAGCAAAGGCAAATTTTCCCAATACCAGGTATTGGATGGAGAAGATAACACTGGCTAAAATGATGCTGGGTACAGGCGGCATGAACAGGCGCTCCTTATCCCTGGGAAACTCGTGGTGGTTTCCATGCATGACGTAAATTATACGCCTTATCCTGGATTTTTGACTGACCAAATGAAAAGCAAAGCGGTGCATGAGGTATTCAAAAAAAGTCCAGAATACCATGGCCCCAAAGAAGGTTAAAGCCACGTTCCACCAGGGAAATCCAGCCCTTAAGTGACTATAAATAAGCATCCCGACGATGATGGGTGTATACATCCCCCAGATTACTGCTGGATGAGTCTTGGTCAGCACCTCCAGATAACGATTTTCAAACAAGCGGGCCTGCCCTTTATTGTGAATCTTTTCGAACTTCATTCCCCTCGCTTTAAATTACCTCCAAAGTTAGTTACTTTGACCAATCAGAAATTAAAAGTACCACATGCAAATCGCCACCTACCTGAAAGAAGAACACGAGCAACTGGCCCTCCTGGTTGATGATTGGTTGTATGATATGGATGCCCTGCATCCTGAACTTCCGTCTACCATGAGCATGCTATTACAATATTGGGAAGAGTACCTTCCCTTCCTCCAGGGCGCCCCTATCATGATCCAGGAGGGCAAAATAAGCCGAAAGCAAGCCATTCCTCTTACCCAGGCCCAACTGGCCTCTCCCGTACCCCACCCCTCGTCCTGTAGGGATGGGTATGCTTTTCGCCAGCACGTGGAAGCTGCCCGCCGGAACAGAAAGGTACCCATGATTGAAGCGTTCGATCAATACCCCATCTTTTACTTTACCAATCATAATGCCATTCTTGGGCCTGGTGAAATCCCCTGTATGCCGGATCATTTCCAGAAACTGGATTTCGAACTGGAATGCGCCATTGTCATCTGCAAACAGGGTAGAAATATACGGGCGGACCAAGCCGATGAATATATCGGTGGATTTATGATCATGAATGACATGAGCGCCCGCACCCTTCAAATGGAGGAAATGCTGCTGAATCTGGGGCCTGCCAAAGGAAAAGATTTCGCCACGGTGTTGGGACCCATCCTGGTCACCCCAGACGAATTGGAAGCCTATAAAGTACCGCCTCCTGCTGGACATACTGGTGCCGCTTACAACCTCAATATGGTTTGCAGGGTTAATGGCGTAGAGGTCTCCAGGGGCAATCTCAAGGATATGGACTGGACCTTTGCAGAAATTATAGAAAGAGCCAGTTACGGCGCCACCCTTTTTCCCGGAGACGTGATTGGAAGCGGAACCGTAGGTACGGGTTGTTTCCTGGAATTAAATGGCACGGGCAAACTGAATGATCCCAATTATACGGAACAATGGCTCAAAGAAGGAGACGTAGTGGAAATGGACATTGATGGATTGGGTACTTTATCCAACACCATCGTCCGCGAGGAAGAGGACTTTTCTATTCTGGCACTGAAAAAGACGCTTAATGCTCATTGAGTTAGGTAGCTTGTCGGCAACCCGGCGTCATCAATACCTCCAGTATGCGGTGGCTCCAAGGCCCATTTGTTTTGCATCTACCATCAATGCAAAGGGGGAGGTTAACTTGAGCCCTTTCAGTTTTTTCAATATGTTTTCTTCCACCCCACCCATCCTGATCTTTTCTCCATCCAGAAGGGTAAGGGACAATACGGTGAAACATACCCTGGAAAATGTACTGGAGGTCCCGGAGGTCGTCATTAATATCGTGGATTATAGCATGGTCCAGCAGGTCAGCCTGGCCAGTTGCGAGTATGGGAAGGGTGTCGATGAGTTTATGAAGGCTGGATTTACCCCAGAGCCCGCCTCCAGGATCCAACCGCCCATGGTGAAAGAAAGCAAAATCCGCATGGAATGCAAGGTGCAGGAAGTAAAGCCCTTGGGCGCTGAAGGCGGTGCGGGAAACCTGGTTATCTGCGAAGTACTCTGTATGCATATTGCAGACGAGATACTGGATCAGGGCGGTATGATAGACCAACGGAAATTAAAACACGTTGCCCGCTTAGGTGGGGATTGGTATTGCGCAATAGACGAGTCCACGCTCTTTGAAGTAGAGAAGCCCAATACACATACAGGCATTGGGGTAGATGCGCTACCAGCCTCTATACGGCTTAGTCCGGTACTGACGGGGAATCACCTGGGACAACTGGGTAACGTCTCGGACGTCCCGCACATTGACCCTGGTTTCCAGGATGAAAGACTTACGCAGATCATCCTGTACTACAGCATTACCCCTGAAGAAATGGATAAGGTGCTGCACCATTACGCAGCGGAGTTGCTCGCTAAAGGCAAGGTGCGGGAAGCCTGGCAGGTATTGCTGGCCCAGGCCTGAAGCAGCCGGCGGCGGCCTCGTCAAAACGCCATCGTGAAGCGCGTTTCCTCACCTTCTATGGAATGCACGACCAAGCTTCCCTGGTGCATGTTCATGATGTTACGGGAAAGGGATAAGCCTATTCCCGAACCAGTGGAACGGGTAGTAAAGAAAGGGATGAAAATCTTATCCAGGTTCTGGCGGGGAATACCTTTACCGTTGTCTATTACTTCGATGGTGTTTTTGTCTTCTTCCCGTTTAAACACCAATGATATTTTTGGATGCTGGGCATCTTTGACCGCATATATGGCATTTGTGATCAGATTGATCAATACTTGTTCAATTAACTTGGGATCTAGTTGCAATTGGTATTTGGAAGGCACATCCATGACCTCAAAGGTGATACCCTGACGGTCCGTAAGGGGTTTCATGAGGGTGCGTATCACCGTGAACAATTCCTTCACTGAATAGAGCTCCAGGTGCGGTGTTGGTAATTCGGCAACCATACGATAGTCCTGGACAAAACCCATGAGACCGTCAGAGCGCTTTTTAATGGTGGAGGCAGCCAGTTGCATGTCCTCAATGTCTTCCTGATCCAAAGACATTCCCTTTTGATCAACCATGTCTTTGATGGTACCCGCCAGGGTATGGATGGGGGTAATGGAATTCAGGATTTCATGGGTCATGACTTCAATCAATTTATTCCAGGCCTCCATTTCCTTTTGCTCCACCTCGTCTTTAATGTTTTGAAAATTGATGATAAGGTATTGCTGTTGGTATAGTTGTATAATCTGGGTTTCAATAGACAAGAGTAAACGCTGATCTCCTATGAACAGTTCTGCAAATCGCTTCCCTCCGTTTTGGATGGCCAGTACCTCGGCAACAAATTCGGGAACATGGGCCTGTAACCTGTGCCAGTAGTGGTATTCAGGAATATTCAACAAGCGATTGGCGGCTACGTTGATGAATAAAATAGGAAACTTGCCTGTATCGTCATTGAGGGCATCCTTTGCAACCGTAATAACGCCAACAGGCGCCCGCTCCATGACACTTTTCAACAACTGGAATACAGACTCCTTTTCAATGGTGATGGATTTATGCGCACTTATGATATCATTGAAAGAATTAAACAGGTTCTGGAAAGGGCGCCCGTATTTTTTAGGGCTGAAATACACGGCATGATCCCTGTTTTTTACGGCATCAATAAAATTGTCTACGTCCCTGCCCAATTTCTTCATATAAAGGTAAATCCCATACACCATGAGTATGGCGGAGATGGCCAAGGCGCCCGCCGTGAAGTACAGCTGAGTGGAAGTAAACAAGTATAGGCTGGCACACACCAATAGGGTAATAGCCAGATAACGCAGCAATAGCTGGATATGAAAGTGTCTCAGAAACACAGGCTATGGTTTTAACAGCACTGGCCTAAAGACCCGGGTCCGGTAACGCTCGGTTAGGTGCGCTTATGATCCTGGGCAGGCAGTAGCTGGTTGAATATTTTCTATGTCTTTACTTAAAACCGGTGATCCGCCCTTGAATGTCACTATCCAAATGCTGTCAAAGTCATCGTCACTCCAATTGAGGGTAGGGTCATTAATCCCCAATGCCCTTACAATGGTGGGGATGGCTTTGTGTTCCCAAACCACCAGCACCGTTCCTTTGCGGGATAACAATTCTTTAGCAATGGCTGTAGAATCCTTTTCCGGAAGACTGCTGTTGATGCTGAGGTTGTAGCGGACAGCAAAGGGTGTAACGGTCTGGAACATACGTGCATGCTTGGTTCCACTCCCTTGCTCCATGGAAGGAACGTAAGTATATGCGGGTATACCAAATTTAGTGTACAATACAGTGGGCAAAGCCAGTGAGCGGTTTAGGCCCTCGCAGGTCAGGTTATCGCCCTTAGGGGGTTTTTCCCCATGCCTGATAAATACGATTTTTAAATCCTGGGCCTTTAATTGCATTACTGTACCGAAGGTTACACCGATCATTATTACCCATTGCCATAATCGCAAGTTCATAAAGCTTGTTTTAAGGTAAACTTAACGGATTTGACATAAAACTATAAGGTATTTGACTAAACTTGCGGCTAGTTTATTTGTCAAAGCCTAATCTCAGTTACTGGACTGCAAATGGAGTCCGTTCCCTATCCTTTACAAATAGAAAAAGCATATTATATGTTATACCTTTTCGAAGCAGGTAAAGTAGACCCATTTGCATTATCCGGAATCCGAGGGCTGGCAACGAATCTACCTTTGACCCAACCACTGAATAATCAGCACATTTGAAAACAACCATTCTGCTCATTGTAGGCCTGGCCCTGGGAAACACTTATGCCGCTTTTGGACAATCCACGGCGGTGACAAGTGATTCTGTTGCCCTTTCCAAACAAAAGGATCTGATAGATGTCTGGCATTGGGTTACTCATTCCCGGGCAAGCAACCGGGATGAGGGTAATTTTCACAATGCCCCTTTTCCAGCTGTTGGTTATACCCAGGCTACGGGCTTTGCTGCTGTGCTTAGTGATAACCTTGCCTTTTACACGGGTGATCCACAGAAATCTAAAGTCTCTGATATTTCTACCAGTGTTACCTATTCTCAATACAATCAGATCATCCTTCCTGTCCTGGTCAATATCTGGACAAAGAACGACAAATATAATATTATAGCTGACTGGCGGTATATGAAGTATCCTTCTACCACCTTTGGTCTGGGTGGCCATACCGATTATTCAGACGGCTATACCATTGACTTTTCCTACATCAAACTACATACCTCCATTTTGAGGAAAATAACGCCGGACTTTTATGCAGGCCTTGGATTTTATTATGATTATTTCTGGAACATACGGGAGGTGAATCCTCCCCCGGGAACGGAAACCAGTTTTGAAAAGTATGGTCTTTCGCCTACGGAATCTTCCGCAGGACCTGCATTCAGGTTATTGTATGACAACCGCATTAATCCCATCAATCCCTTCCAGGGATTTTATGCCAATATCGTTATCCACCCTACGTTCAGCATGTTGGGAGGCAATACGAACTGGATGATGTACCAGATTGACCTGCGTAAGTACTTCAGGCTTCAAAAGGATGGAAGGAATATCCTGGCCCTTTGGTCCTTCAACTGGTTAACTTCAGGAGGTAAGGCACCGTATTTATTATTACCCAGTACGGGTTGGGACGATTACTTCAATACCGGCAGGGGCTATATTCAGGGCCGGTTCAGAGGAAACGACATGATCTACCTGGAAGGAGAGGACAGGATTACCCTGAGTAGAAACGGTTTGTTTGGTATGGTCTTATTTGTCAATGCGGAATCATTTACCAAGAACCTGGCGAGTCGCTACAACAATGTTGCGCCGGGTTTCGGGACTGGTATTCGTATAAAACTGAACAAACATTCAGGGGCCAATATTTGCGTAGACTACGGGATAGGACTTCAGGGGTCCCAGGGATTTTCTGTGAACTTGGGAGAAGTATTCTAGGGGGGGCGGCGCTGTCTCATCGGCGGCAGGCTCCTACGACCGGCTTTTGTATTTTGGCGCAAACAGCCCATATTTCAAGATGCAATAAAACGCGCGCACCCCATCCATCCAGTCAATCTTTTTTCCTTCTTCATAAGTACGACCATAATAGGAAATACCCACTTCGTAAATCCGGATCTTGGGTATGCGGGATATTTTGGTCGTAACTTCTGGTTCAAATCCAAAACGCTTTTCCCTTAAATCAAGTTGTTTCAGATGGTCTGCTTTAAATAATTTATAGCAGGTCTCCATATCGGTAAGGTTAATGTTATTAAACATATTACTTGCGAAGGTGAGTATATGGTTACCTATGCTGTGCCAGAAGAATAAAACGCGGTGTGCGTTACCACCCATGAATCGACTTCCGAATACAACATCTGCAAAGCCATCCAGGATAGGTTTGAGCAAAATATTATACTCTGAGGGGTCATACTCCAGATCCGCGTCCTGTACCAGAATATAATTTCCAGTAGCGGATTCAATGCCTGTGTGAATCGCTGCGCCCTTCCCCGAATTGACCTGGTGATTTAAGTAACGAATGGGCAGTCCTGGATGGTCGTTTATGTATTGCCTTATCACTACTTCTGTCTGATCTGTGGAGCAATCATTGACCACAATTACTTCCTTCTGAATGTCACCTATCAGTTCTACTGCACATACTTTATTCAGAATTGTAGCCAAGGTCTTTTCTTCATTATAGGCAGGAACGATGATAGATAAAATCATGAGGCACAGGAATTTTAGAGCCTTTAAAGGAGGCAAAGTTAAGTTCCGACTTCAGTTTGCAAGCGCCTGATTTTCATTTAACAGGAATTTAAAGTAGCCTCAGGCGACCATCAATAGGCCTTGGGGTCGGCCAAAAATATTTGCAATATATACTAATTATTTTAGTATTTTTGTTTCCCTCATCAACTAAATGCTACTATATGGAATCCATTTCTCCTAACATCTTCGTGCATGATATGCACGCCACCATTGACTTTTATGAACAACTGGGGTTCCGGTTGGAAATGACGGTTCCCCAGCCTGGTGAAGGTCCGTTAATCTGGGCCATGATGAAGGCCGACCTGGTAACTTTTATGTTTCAAACTTTCGAGAGTCTGGGCCAGGAACTACCAGAAGTGAGAAGGGAAAATGGCGGATCCTTACTATTTTATATTAACGTGAAAAACATCCGGGCTTTCTTTTCACAGATCGAATCAAAGGTGACGGTGCTGAAGGGCCTCAACAAAACTTTTTATGGGGCCACGGAGTTTGCGATTCTGGATAACAATCAGTATGTGCTCACTTTTGCGGAAGACGAGGAGGGGATTACGTTGCATGAATCTTGATGGGATTCCCTATTGGCTTGGGTAGGTAAAGTGGCTATGTGCCCCCATAGGATCCCCGTGTCCAAATATTACATAATACACCGCAAAGCTTAAACATACAAACATGGCTACTACCATTAACTTATCGTTGAGTGCGCTGTTCTTGATCACACTGTTCGCGGGAATATTTAATAAGCAATAGACAATGAACAGTATCAATAACCCATCCAACCAGGGCGTGCCCATGGTCGTACCGGAGGCCGCGGTACGCTCAACGCCTTTGATGTCTTTATAGCGCAACCTTAATTTCTTGTGGATCAATCAGTGAGGCTATCGTCCAGGCTTAGTACCATATGGAGTTTCGAAGACTTCGATATCCGGCAAGGACTTCAAACTATGTTGTTCCCTGAAGGCGTCGTATATGATTTTGATAATAGTGCGTATCGAACCTGTAAGACGAATTCGGTATTCGTTACAATCGCCAGTCTATCGATGCCTTATGTACAAAAAAAGAGCGGATTTCCAGACCCTTTCGGGGAGAAATCCGCTTCTGTGGTGTGGGGCGGGATCGAACCGCCGACACAAGGATTTTCAGTCCTTTGCTCTACCGACTGAGCTACCGCACCATCTGGACTGTTTAAGGCCGGTCCCGGCCGCCTTACGAGGGAGAAGCCCTGGGGTCCTCATTCTGTAAGGGGTGGCAAAGATATGTTTTTTCCGGAAATTCCAAAACTAATTTCCGTATTCGCATAAGAATTTGATCCGCATTAATTTCAATTGCTCCCAGGTATAATTGGAGTCTACTAGCTCATCCTGCGCCACTTTCAGGTCAGAAGTCTGACAACCTTTGAAGTAGTCAATGATCTCGTCCTGCTCATCCTCATCGAGCATCTCATCGATGGCATAATCGAGTTTGAGTTTGGTACCGCTGGCCGCTATGGTCTCCATTTCCTCCAACAAGGAATCCAGGCGGAGGTCCTTGTTCTTGGCTATAACTTCCAAAGCAATCCTTTTATCCGTTTGTTGGATGATATAAACCTTATTGCTGTTTTTGTTGACAACACTTTTGACGATGAAGTCATCCGGGCGTTCAATATTATTTTCCTCCACGTACTGAGCAATCAGGGTAATGAAGGGCTTTCCATAACGGATCGCCTTCCCTTTGCTGCATCCCTGAATTTTTTCCAGTTCTTCCAGGGTCGTGGGGAACATGATGGCCATGTCCGTCAAAGAAGATTCCAGGAAGATAACGAAGGGAGGCAGGCTCTTCTTCTTTGCTTCGGTAAAGCGAAGCTCTTTAAGCATGTTAAACAGGCGCTCATCGGCTACAGCCGCCCCGGCTGAGGCGCCTCCTTCGCCTCCTTCATCGTCATCGGCGTTGGCGTCTTCAAATAAGTTATTGTGTACGATCTTAAAGGAAGTGGGCTTCTTTAAGAAGGCTTCCCCATTTTTAGTGAGCTTCAATACGCCGTATTCCTCAATATCTTTTTTCAGGAACCCTGCCAGCAACATCTGGCGTATCAGGGAGTTCCAGTACCAGGTCTCCTGGTCCTTGCCTATGCCAAATTCCTTTAACTGGTCATGGCGGTACATTTGTACCTGAGGGGTAGCCCTGCCCAACAGAATGTGAAACACATAGTCTGCGGCAAACTGTTCATCCAGGGCTTTGATGACCTGTAATACGCGAACAGCATTATCCTTAGCCTCTACCCTTTCTTTGGGATGCTGGCAGTTATCGCAAAGTCCACAATTATCTTCGGTATATTCTTCCCCGAAATAACTCATCAGGATCTTTCGCCTGCATAC
>CAJCIQ010000262.1 GCA_903970475.1 Beijerinckiaceae bacterium | reverse complement strand
TATGATGATTTAAAAGCGGCTTATGAGGCTTTTTTCCCGGAATTAGAAGCCTTTGTGAAGACACAGGTCTGAAGAATAAGGTATTTTTGTACCATGCAACTGGAAACAAAGCTCATTCACGCAGGAGTGGAACCAGATCCTTCCACCGGAGCGATCATGACACCCATCTATCAAACCTCTACATATGTACAGGCTGCCCCTGGAGATCACAAGGGCTACGAATATGCCAGAACCCAGAACCCTACAAGGGATGCATTGCAGAATGCACTGGCAGCCATTGAAGAAGGCAGTTTTGGCCTATGCTTCAGCTCCGGAATGGCGGCGACAGACGCAGTATTAAAGTTATTGTCTCCGGGTGATGAGGTGATTGCTGCCAATGATATGTATGGGGGAACATATCGCATCTTTACCAAGGTGTACGAAAAATACGGAATACGGTTTCATTTCGTGCCTATGGAGGATGCTCAGTCTATTGTACCTTATATCAATGCCCATACGAAACTGATCTGGACGGAGACCCCGACCAATCCGATGATGACCATCACGGACATTGAAGCGGTTTCGGCCATAGCCAAGGCACATGATATCCTACTTTGTGTAGACAATACATTTGCATCCCCATACCTGCAAAATCCCTTGCGCTGGGGGGCTGATCTGGTCGTGCATTCTGCAACCAAATACCTGGGTGGCCATAGTGATGTGGTGCATGGCTGCATCATCGGAAACGACCCTGCACTGCACGAGAAATTGAAATTTATTCAGAATAGCTGCGGAGCCGTACCTGGGCCTCAGGATTGTTTTTTAGTCCTGAGAGGGATTAAAACCCTGCACCTGCGCATGCAGCGGCATTCTGAAAACGGAAGGCAGGTAGCCCATTTCCTGCGCAGTCATCCTAAAGTAGACAAAGTATACTGGTGTGGATTTGAAGATAGCCAGGGGTACCTGGTCGCCCGGAAACAAATGCGGGACTTTGGGGGTATGATCAGTTTTACCCTCAAGGATGATCGCATGGAAGCGGCTGCGAAGGTATTGAGTGGCACAAAGCTATTCTCCCTGGCAGAATCATTGGGTGGGGTAGAATCCCTGATCGGACATCCGGCCTCCATGACCCATGCTTCTATTCCCAGGGAGGAGCGCATGAAAACAGGATTGGTGGATTCCCTGATCAGGCTAAGCGTAGGTGTGGAAAATGCCGACGACCTGATAGCTGATCTGGGACAAGCGATAGGATAATATGATGCAGGCGGCCAAGAAGCTTAAGGATTTCCTGGACACAAAGGTGGATATGTACAACCGGGAAAGTTTTATAAAAGAAGATCCTGTTTGTATACCACATGGTTTTACACTTTTACAGGACAGGGAAATCGCTGGTTTTTTTGCGGCCATTTTTGCCTGGGGTAACCGGACAACCATTATTAAGAAATCAAGGGAATTAATGAGCATGATGGATGGGAGTCCATATCAATTTGTGACCCAGCATCATCCATCAGACCTTAAGCCCCTGGAAAACTTCAAGCATAGGACGTTCAACGCGACCGACCTGTTGTATTTTGTTGAGTTTTTTTCTCAATACTATGCAGCTCATGATTCACTGGAGGAGGCATTTCTAGCCGGGTATGATCCGTCGGCGCCCGCGCCAATGAAAGAGTCTTTGAATGGCTTTTACCGTCAGTTTTTCTCCCTGGAATACGTGCCGGACAGAACACGGAAACACATAGCGACACCGGAAAAGAAGTCCACCTGTAAGCGTATCAACATGTTCCTCAGGTGGATGGTCAGAAGGGATGATAAGGGTGTGGACTTTGGCCTATGGAGTAGGATATCACCGGCGGACCTGGTGATGCCCGTTGATCTGCACGTGGCCAGGGTGGCAAAGCGGCTCAACCTGATGGATAGGCCGAACGCGGACTGGCAATCGGCGCTGGAATTGACCGAGGCCATGAAACGGTTTGATCCGGCTGATCCGGTAAAGTATGATTTCGCGTTATTCAGTTTAGGGGTAACAGAGAATTTTTAAATGCAGGACACAAAGGAAATAGTGTTATGGTTCCGGGGCAGCATTTCCAACCCTTTGCCGGATATGCGGACAGAGGAGGAGTTGCAAGCCTGGTTAACCGAATATTGTAACGACTTGTTGAAGCGGGACTTTCCTGCCCTGGTGCAATTGCTTTATAGGGTAGACGTTTCTGAACACAGGTTGAAGTACCTGTTGAAGATGTCAGGTGGGGTGGATGCGGGTGCTACAATGGCTAACCTGATGTTGGAAAGGGTAACCCAGATTGTAAAATCGCGGAAGAAGTACAGGATGCCCGAGGACGATATCCCAGAGGAGGATAGGTGGTAAATCCAAAACGAATTATCATTGCCATATGTCATTTAAAGGAAAAACAATTTTCATCACGGGCGCCAGCCGTGGAATTGGAAAAGAAATTGGCTTAAAACTGGCCGCTGAGGGGGCCAATATCGTGATCGCCGCCAAGACCGTGACGCCTCATCCCAAACTGGATGGAACCATTTATACGGCTGCCGATGAAATCAGGGCTGCGGGTGGGCAAGCCTTGCCTGTAGTATGTGATATAAGAGATGAGGCGCAGGTCACTAAGGCTGTAGCAGAGGCAGTTGCTCAATTTGGTGGAATTGATGTGCTGATCAACAACGCCAGTGCCATTAATTTATCCGGCACAGAGCAAATGGAGCCCAAACGCTTTGACCTCATGCAGCAAATCAATGTGCGGGGTACCTATATGGTGAGCAAGGCCTGCATACCCTTTCTCAAAAGTGCTTCCAACCCTCATATGCTGACCCTATCGCCTCCCATTAACCTCGATCCTAAATGGCTGGGCGCTCACCTGGGATATACCATAAGTAAGTATGGAATGTCTATGGTGGCAGAAGGATTGGCGGCTGAATTTGCCTCCGCAGGCATCGCATCCAATACCTTATGGCCTAGAACCACCATCGCTACCGCTGCGGTACAAAACCTCCTGGGTGGAGATACCATGGTGTCTATGAGCCGTACGCCTGAGATTATTGCTGACGCTGCTTATATCATTTTAAGCAAGCCTTCCCGTTCCTGTACCGGACATCATTTTATTGACGACGAGGTACTGGCGTCTGAAGGCATCACTGACCTTGGCAAATATGCGGTGGATCCAGCCAAGAAGTTGATGAACGACTTGTTTATTTAAGGATTTTGAGCTTCACCATTTCAATCCGGGTGTCGCTGACCTGAATCACGTCAAACTCATAGTGGCCAATGATGATCCGTTCTTTGGGTTTGGGGATGGTCTCATACTCATTGATGATAAACCCGGAGAGGGTTTCTGATTCCGTTTCCGGAAAATCCAGATTATATTTTTCCCTCAGGTAGTCGAGCTCCAGCCTTCCGGAAAATATGTATTCGTCTTCGGCAATCTGTTTGTCTATGAACTCCTCTGTGTCGTATTCATCTTGGATTTCTCCAAAGATCTCCTCTAATAAGTCTTCCATAGTGACGATACCGGAAGTGCCCCCAAACTCGTCAACTACCCAGGCTATGCTTTTCCTTTCCAGGGTAAACTTATTGATGAGGTCTACGACACTCATGGTTTCAGGAACGGCTGGAATGGGTAGCAATACGGCGCTCAGGTCTTTAGGGTTTTTGAACAGGTCGAGTTGGTGGATATAGCCCTGAATGGTGTCTATATTGCCATCGTAGACGATCAATTTACTGAGTTTTGAGTCGATGAATTTTTGCCTCACTTCATTAATTGGCGTACTTTTCTCAATGCCTTCAACCTCCCTGCGTGGGACCAGGCATTGGCGTATACGCATATTGGGTAGGGATAAAGCATTCTCAAATAATTCCTTGTTCAGCTCCTGGGGATTGGTCTCATCTGCCTGTTCTCTTTGTTGAATGAAATTATCCGCATCAATCAGGCTGAAAATTTCTTTGTTCTCCGTTGTTCTTACGTCAAAGAGGTATTTCAGTGTCCATTCAGAAATATAGATGAAGAAGGCGGCAATAGGATACAATAAACTATAAAAGAACTTAAGCACCCTGGCAAAAAAGGGCAATAAGTATTCTTTCTTGGCCCTGAACAGGGCCTTAAATGAGTAAACTACCAGCAGAAATACGCCGGCCGATACCAGGGATTCCAGTATCAGTCTTAAATAGGGGTCCTGTAGGAGTTCTGGGCCGCTCTTCCACAACGGAGTGAGCAAATGATGAACCAGTAAAGTATAAATGACAACCAGTGAACTGAGTGCCACGAGCGTGGTTCCTGTAAATCGCGCTGGTGATTCAAGGAATTTTGAGAGGATCCTACCACTGGACAAACCCTGTTTTTTCTTTAATTCTATAGATAATTTATTGGCAGAAATGAAGGCTGTTTCAATTCCTGCAAAAAAGCCAGTTAGCAACAGTGTTATTCCAATACCAGTTAGATAGGATAAATCCATAGATCATTAAAAATACTGAAAATTAGCGGAATCCCAAATGAGCGACCCTCAAACCTCCTGGTAGAAAGACCGGAGAAATTTCGTCGTGAGGGTAGCTGCTTCCTGGCAAGCTTCATGGAGGTTTCTGTTGACGATGATGGCATCGAAGTGTTTGGAAAAAGACAATTCGTATTCTGCTTTGTTTATCCTGGTTTCCAAGGATTGAGGTGTTTCTGTTCCCCGGGAGATTAATCTTTTTTTAAGTTCTTCTACTCCAGGCGGTTGTACGAAAACGGAAAGGGTATGCATGGGATATTGCTGCTGGACGTGAATGGCCCCTTTAACGTCTATATCCAGTACGGGGACCTTACCCATTTTCCAAATCCGTTCCAACTCAGTGCGCAACGTTCCGTAGTATTTACCTTCATAAACCATTTCCCATTCTGCAAAAGCATTTTCCTGGATTTTGTGTTGAAAATCCTCCAGGGGTAGAAAGTAATAATCCCTACCATCCACTTCATCTTTCCGGGCGGCACGGGTAGCCGCAGATACAGAAAAGTCTAATTGAGGGAATGCTCCCAATAGATACTTCACTATAGAGGTCTTGCCGGCACCTGAAGGAGCTGTAAAAATAAGAATGGGTTGTTGGGCGCACATGTCCATGATGCTGCAAAGAACGCAAAAAAACGGATTTCCTGCGTTATTGAAGGTGATACATCACTTTGAATTGTACGATAGAGGTGCGGTTATTCACTTCATTGCCCGCGTCATCAAATTGAGTAGCTGCTTGACGAAGGGAACCTTGGTACTGAAGATCGGCGCTGAAACGGTGCAGTTGAAACGCTGCCCCGACTACATAACGTGGATCTATCTTTTGTACGGTGGTCTGAGGAACATGACTATAATAATAATAAGTTACGCTGGAGACATTTGATGAAATGCTGTTGCTGGAAGAAACAGGATAGTAATTGGAAGAGTAAGTACTATTTTGCGTATTGATTTCATTTTGTTGATGAAGCAGGTAGGAAACCTGGCCGCCTCCTTCTACAGACACGTGTTTCAGTACCCTCCATTTTATCAGTAAGGGAATATCCAGATACAATAAACGTCCGATCTTAGCGTTCGTGGGGGAATACCGGGCAGTTTGGGTAGATCCCGAATCTATAATCTCCACCAGGTCCTCATAGGGTGGCGAGTGGGTATAGGATACCGGAGACGGGATAGCTACTCCGGTACTCAGGCTAAGTTTAGCGTTGAGTCTGTAACCAACTTGCAGGGCAGGAAATAAACCGGGCTCAAATTTTTTACCACTATTCTCGGTTATGGTACGCATGCTGCCAGGAACATTGGCGCCCAATCCTACGTCAAAACTCCAACGGGAAACGGAGGACTTGTGTGATTTAAGGCTGGCAGGCTTCGCCTGTAGTGCTTGGTGGCGCACCGCCGCGGACGCACGGGGATACGAGGCAAGAAGGTCTTGTACTGAGATCAAAGCTACGTCTGGGCGCAGTGAATGCACGTCTTTGAGGGATGCCGGTTCTTTCTGGCTGGAGCTGTTGGTTTCGGTGCCGGTATTGCCGGTATGATTAACATTAAGTTGGTCAAAGTTGGGGGAGCCATTGGCGGCGATTACATTGGAGCCATTGGCCACGTTTCTGAAACCTTTAGCCGCGTGATTGGAACCATCTGCTCCCCTGCTATGGGTGCTGTAACCGGCATTGGCTGTGCTTCCAGCATTGGCTGCTGTTCCAGTGTTGGTTTTGATCCCAGCATTCGTGCGTGTTCCGGCGTTGGCTGCGGCCCCAGCATTGGCTAAGGTCCCATTGTTGGCGTCGGTTCCAGCGTTGGCTGCGGCCCCCGAACTGACGCTGGCTACCTGGTTATTGGATGCGGATCCAGACCCCTTTACTCCATCGGTTGTGTTCGAACCGGTTGATGCAATGGATGCACCAACTGCAGCCCCAGCATTGTTGGGTGTGGCAGAACCCCCAGCCCTGGCAACCGCACTATTGGGTGCAACGGCACTATTGGGTGAAACGGCACTATTGGGTGAAACGGCAGTATTGGGTGAAACGGCACTATTGGGTGCAACGGCACTACTGGGTGCAACCGCACTATTGGCCGCGGTACGGGTGCCTGCCGGCGTATCTGGTCCGCCTTTGGATGCAATGGTTGACGCTTCTGTTTTTCTGGAGGATTGTACTTCATGGTAAAAAGCCCATACACCTAGTAGAATAAGGAGTACAGAAGCCGCAGCTACATACCGATACAGGTGGCGGACTAGGGCTGGTCTTTGCCCGACCTGCGCATCCAGCAAAGCATTCATATGCTGCCAACCGCGGTCCGGATCAGGGACCGATGTTTCAGCCAATTTGTGCTTTAGGTGGTCGAATAGATCGTCCTTCATGAAATCATATTTTTTTTCCCGGTGGACTCCCTCTGGAAATTCCCTTCAGAAAAATGTTGTTTTAACTTTTTCCTGGCCTCCGTCAAATGCCATCGGGAAGTGCTTTCTGTGATTCCCAACATGGTGGCGATCTGGCGATGAGAATATGCCTCAAAAAGATGCATATTTAAGACCGTTTTTGTCGTTTGGGGCAGATACCTGATGCCCTCCAGCAAGATATCCGGGTTAATGTCCGGAATGGGTGCCGGATCATCTGGAATATCTCCCATTTTCTCCAGGTGTACCACCTGAAAAGCTCTTCTGTTTCGGCTCCTCACATAATCAATGGCGGTATGGGTGATGACGGTTTTTATCCAGGCTTCAATAGCCCCCAGGGAGGAATTATACTTCTGGATCTTAGTGAAAACTTTTAGAAATCCGTCATTAAGCACAGACATTGTTTCCATATCGTCCTGGCAATAGCGGGCACATATCCTGTATACTACAGGATAAAAGTGCTTGTAGAGTAATTCCTGTGACTTCCTGTCATTGTGACGGCATCCCTCTACCCATTCTTCTAGTTGTCCGGGGTTCAATCCAGGTTATATAAGTATTGATGAAATAATCATTCGCATCCTTTCCAGGGGCACCTTCCCAATACCGGCAAGAAAATATACGTTCCGGTAGGGCAAAACGCTGGGTAAAGGGTTAGTTAATTCTGCGAATGTCTGCACCGAGCCGACGAAGACGTTCGTCAATATATTGGTAGCCTCTGTCTATCTGTTCTATATTTTGGATAATGCTTTTTCCCTCGGCACTAAGGGCGGCTATCAGGAGCGCTACCCCAGCGCGTATATCGGGGCTGCTCATCGTGATTCCCCGGAGCTGACGGGTACGCCCTAGTCCTATTACTGCGGCCCTGTGGGGGTCACATAAGATGATCTGGGCGCCCATGTCCATCAATTTATCCGTGAAGAACAGCCGGCTTTCAAACATTTTCTGGTGAATCAGCACGCTGCCCCTTGCCTGGGTAGCAACGACCAAAAGAATGCTTAACAGGTCCGGCGTGAATCCAGGCCACGGGTGGTCATATATGGTAGGAACCCCCCCGTCCAGGGTGTTTTGAATGGAATATACTTCCTGCTCAGGAATAAAAATATCATCTCCCTGAATGCTTAAATCAATGCCTACCTGACGGAATTTATCCGGAATCTGTCCCAGAGAACCTACTCCTGCATTTTTGATGGTAATGGCGCTTTGGGTCATGGCGGCCAGCCCGATAAAGCTGCCCACTTCAATCATGTCGGGAAGCAATCGATGGTCCGTCCCTCCTAGTTGGTCTACTCCTTCAATATATAGAAGGTTTGACCCAATGCCGGAAATCTTTGCCCCCATATGGTTCAGCATCAGGCAAAGCTGTTGTATATAAGGCTCACAAGCGGCATTATAGAGGGTCGTCAACCCCTTGGCCATACAGGCAGCCATTACAATGTTTGCTGTGCCAGTCACGGAAGGCTCGTTCAACAGGAGATAAGTGCCCTTCATATCCGGGGCGGTGAGGGTAAAATAATTATCTCCGCTATGGTAATCGAAGTGTACGCCTAATTTTTCAAATCCAATAATATGGGTATCCAGAGGCCTTCGTCCGATTTTGTCTCCCCCTGGTTTGGGGATGAAAGCCTTTTTGAACCGGGCCAGCATGGGGCCGGCTATCATAATGGACCCGCGCAGCTTCCCTCCTTTTTGACGGAAGGCTTCGCTTTGCAAGTAGTCTATATTAACCTGGTCGGCTTGAAAAGTACAGGTATCCCGACTGGGCCTGTCTATACGGACGCCCATCTCATGCAAAAGCTCGATGAGCAGGTTAACGTCGAGGATATCAGGAATATTGGTGATGGTGACCGGCTCCGCGGTTAAGAGTACAGCCGATATAATTTGCAAGGCCTCATTTTTAGCGCCCTGCGGAACAATTTCACCCTTTAATTTTTTTCCACCCGCAACTTCGAATGAACTCACTTAAAACGTTTTTTGTTGAACCTGTTGTTTCCGCTTCCGTTGTTTCCCCTGTTGTTATCACGATTATTGTTATCACGGGGGCCGCGGTTGTTGTTGTTGCGGTTGTTGTTATTGTTATTGCGGCTATTGTTATTGTTGCGGTTATTCTGGGAAAAATGTTGCTTATGGCGGGGCTTGCCTATGTTGGAGATGAACTCATCCCTTTCAATAACGGTCCTGTGTTTGACGAAGGGCCTGTTATTAAACTCTAACTGACCGCCTGTGATATTGGTTAGTTCTGCCTGAATGCTGTCATCGTGAACCAGTTCTTTATGCCAGTTGCTATAAGCAAGCTTCATATAATAAGCGATGGCGTTGGCAAAACCCTGGCGTTTTTCCCCATCTTCCTCACTGAGGGCTTTATTGATAACAATCTCAATGTTTTTACCCAGGTGGTTGAAGCGGGGATACCTTTTGGGATAAGGAAGCCTTTTGGGCTTGGCCTTTAGTGTTTCCCTGGTAGGAATGGGATAAGGGCTATCCACTTTTAATTTGAAGTCGGAAATCAGAAATAAGTGGTCCCATAGCTTATGCCTGAAATCCTCTACGTTTTTAAGGTGGGGATTGAGGAAACCCATAAGCTCTATAAGGGACTCAGCATTCCTTTGCCTCCTTTCATCATCCTCAATGGTCAACAAATAGCCAACCATCTGCTGTATGTGACGGCCATACTCCCGCATGACCATGTGCGTTCTGACTGTATTATATTCCATATTTATACTCTCAAACAAAAGTAAGGGATTTTTTAGAAGAGCACCTTTTGTACTTTTGGGGCCCCGGAATCTTGCCGGGACTTAACCGGGAACGATGAATTTCGCTATTGACGGCACCATTTGGGAAGATTTCCCCCCAAACCCTTTTCAATTTTCAATAAATGCCCTCCTGGAAGGCCTTTGTGCAAGGGGGCATAAGGTCACCATTTTGGGCAAAAGCATGGAGGCCCCACACCTGTGGCAGCAGGCAACGAATGTTCAAGGACGGGTTGAGTGGCTGAAGGCGGAATCCACCCTTACAGAAAGGCTTAGTAGGAATGGATGGGTTCAAAAGACCATTCCCCGGGTGATGAAGTCAAGGGGGCTGGATATGTGGATAGGGATACAGGGAGCGGCTTACCCCCAGGAGGTAGCACAGGCTATCTTTCTAACCCAAAGCCTGGACCCAGGCATTAGCGGAAAGAAGACCGACCTATGGACGGATCTGGAGCGGATATGGTTGACCTTTGATGCAAAAATTGCACGAATCCTGGAGGAGGACAAGCCGGAGGCCAGGGGCAGGATATTTTGCGTTCCGGCACTATACCGTAAAGAGGTTGGTGTGATGGATGCTGAACAATTCAAGGCTGCCTATGCAGAGAGTAGGGAGTACTTCCTTTGGTGGGGCCCCATGAAGACCGGGGGGCCGTGGGTGGAGGCGTTAAAAGCCTTTTCCTTGTTTAAGATCAGACAAAGGAGCCATATGCCTTTATTACTGGCTCCCTGGAATAAACCGGATGAAGAGGTTATGCGTAGTCTGGGCGCATATAAGTTTAAGAACGATGTGCATCTATTGGGAGAAGATCCCCATATCAGGGCTGAAGCAGTAAGGTTTGCTTACGCTTTATTAAATAATACCCCAGGGGACGAAATAGGTTGGGCTGCTACGTTGGCCATTGGAGAAGGCGTTCCGCTGATCAGCATTCCCGATAAGGGAGCAGCTTGGGCCGGGTCAACGGTGGAATGGGTGACTCATGGAGATCCCCAGTCTCTGGCGGGTGCAATGATGCATCTTTATACGGATGAGCGGTTCAGATCCCAATTACTTAGTCGCATCGCGGATCTTAAGGAAAAGAGGGATCCAGACCGATTGCTCTCAGTTTATGAAGAAGTCTTGTTAAAAAGAACCGGCCAATAGTTACCTTTGGCCCTTAGATAACTGGCTAATATGCAAAAGAGTACCATAATTGTAGACGTGTATTTGGACGATCAGAAGGTCCCTGAGAAACTATTATGGAAGGCAACGGATAGCAGTGCTTCCGAGCCGGAAAAGGCTAAAGCCATGCTGATGGCTCTTTGGGACGGGGCTGAAAAAACGGCCATGCGCATTGACCTTTGGACAAAGGATATGATGGTGGATGAGATGGCGGACTTCTATTACCAGGTGTTGATGACCATGGCAGATACCTATGAGCGAGCCACGCATCAAAAGGAGCTGGTCACTGATTTGAAGGAATTTGCCGCCCAGTTCTACCAAAAGTTCAGGAATATCCAGTTGAAAGAAAATGAATCCGGAGTAAAATAAAAAAGCATAGCACTATGCCACTTGAAACAACAATCAATGCTGACCTGAAAACGGCCATGCTCGCTAAGGATGAAAAAGCGGTTCGTAGTTTAAGAGCTATAAAGGCGGCCATTATCCTGGCTAAGACCGCCGAAGGAAACAATGGAGAAGTCCCGGAGGCAGAAGAATTGAAAATATTGCAAAAGCTGGTTAAACAGCGCAAGGATTCCATAGAGATTTTTCAAAAGCAGAATCGTAATGATTTGGCTGATAAAGAGTTAGAGGAAGTCGCAGTGATAGAGCGCTATCTCCCTGCTCCCTTGAGTCCTGAAGAACTTAAAAAGGCTATTGCCGCCATCATTGAAAAATCAGGGGCCAAAGGACCTGCCGATATGGGCAAAGTCATGGGCTTGGCCAATAAAGAACTGGCTGGAAAGGCGGACGGTAAAACCATTTCTGCCGTCGTCAAGGAGCTGCTCTAACCTAATCAGCGCTGCCCTAACATGTGGATCGACGTACTATTTTTGCTTTTAATCGTCGTAGGGGCGATACGTGGATTTTTCAAAGGGCTAATCCTGGCCATTTGTTCTCTGCTGGCCTATTTGATTGGTCTGGCTGCGGCGATGAAATGCTCCCATCTGGTGGCTGAAAAATTACAGCCCTACCTCCATGTTTCTTCCAAATGGCTGCCATTTATTGCCTTTCTGTTGATCTTTGTAGTGGTAATTCTATTGGTAAGATGGATAGGGATAGCCTTCCAAAAACTAACAGAAGGCATGATGCTGGGGTGGGCTAATAGGCTAGGGGGAATGTTATTTTATTGTATCCTGTACGCAACAATCTTCAGCATTCTGTTATTTTACCTCGTAAATATGCATTTGATTGCAGAGGATACATTGCAGCATTCGATAACCTATCCGTATATATCGGAAATCGCCCCCAAATTGATCGGATGTCTGGGAATATGTGTTCCCTGGTTCAGGGATATATTTGCAAAGCTGGAGAAATTCTTTGACAAAGTAGGCACATAATCCTTTATTTTAGCACCTGGAGCGGGCTGTCCGGCCCCAGTCTAAAAGTGGCGGATTAGGTGTAAAATGAGTAAATTGTACTGGGAAAGCCGGCGATTTAACAACGGAAGATTTTAGGAAGAATGAATTACGAAATCAAACAGCAGGATAAGTTCAGGTTTATTGAAGAAGGGATAGGAGAGCCCCTCATCCTTCTTCATGGCTTGTTCGGAGAATTGAGCAATTTCAAGGACCAGATAGGTTACTTCAGCCGTCACTATCGGGTGGTATTACCCCTTCTTCCCCTTTTGGATCTGGATCTCCTGCATACGACGGTTGGTGGACTGGAAAAATATGTTCATAAATTCATTGAAGCCAGGGAATATGAGAATATCCATTTGTTGGGAAATTCCCTGGGTGGTCACGTAGCGCTTCTTCATACCCTGAAACATCCAGATAGGATCAAATCCCTTATTCTGACTGGTAGTTCCGGATTATTTGAAAGCGGTATGGGAGACAGTTATCCCAAACGAGGGGATTACGAGTATATCAAAAAGAAAAGTGCGTTGACTTTTTACGATCCTGCCATGGCTACGAAAGAATTAGTAGACGAGGTATACGCCATCACATCCAACAGGATGAACGTAGTAAAGATCATCGCCCTGGCAAAAAGTGCGATTAGAAACAATCTTGGAGAAGAGATCAGCCAGATTCAGCAACCTACCTTGCTGATCTGGGGTAATAACGATACGGTTACGCCTCCCTTCGTAGGGCAGGAGTTCCATAAGTTGATCCCTAATTCCGAGTTACACTTCATTGATAAATGCGGACACGCGCCGATGATGGAAGTGCCCGGGGAATTTAACCAGATACTGGAAAAATTCCTCACCAAATTAAATCATCCGGTGAGTGCCTGAGTAAAATACTTTGCTCATGCGGGCCGTTGACCTGATATCTCATTCCATACCAAATTTGCGGTTACAGGATACCGTTAGGCGAGCCTTGCAATTAATGGCAGACTTCCATATTGCACACCTGCCCGTTGTCGGAGATGACAAATACCTGGGCATGGTGGAAGAAAATGAATTAATGGATGTGGAAGACGAGGCCCGGGAAATCGGAAGCCTGGATATCCCCAGACTTAAAGTCGCCATCATTCAGGATGAACATTTTCTTACAGCATTAAGGCTTTGGAAGCTTCACAAAATAAGCGTCGTTCCGGTGATCAAGACAGACGGTGAATTTCTGGGTGTTATTTCTCCCGGGGAATTGCTGACTGCCTTGGATGAATATATTGGAGCCGACGAACCTGGGGGTATTATACAACTAAGTATGGAGCCCCGGAATTTTTCCCTGGGCGAAGTGGGCAGATTAGTAGAATCCAACGATGCTTCCGTTGTTCATTTGGTGACCTATAAAGATCCCAATAATGGTCAGTTGCTGGTTTCCATCAAAGTAAACCGCACCGATATCCAGGCTATCATAGCCACCTTCCAGCGTTATGAATACACCATAGAATCCTATTACGGGGATAACCTGGCAGAAGATGATCTGCGCGCTAATTATGCACACCTAATGAATTATCTGAATATTTAATGATTTTACGGGATACGGTGCTACCGGTAAAAAGAGGACTGCTTTGCTGGTGGGGCGTAGTATGGCTAATGGCCTGTTATCCATTGATGTCCCGTGCCCAAAGCTCGCCCATCTCCTCAGATACTTTGACGGTGGTCATTCATCAGATTCAGTTGATCGGGAACAGAAAAACAAAACCATTTATCATCTTCAGGGAGCTACCTTTTCAGGAGGGGGAAAGAATTCCGGTAGCAGCCGTAAATGTCTTGTTGCAGAAAGCCCATGATCAGCTCATGAATACTTTTCTGTTTATTGACGTCATTCCGGGGGTCAAAAACTGGAAAGGCGGATCCTTGGATGTGGTCCTCCAATTGAAGGAACGTTGGTATATCTTTCCTATACCCTATTTACGCATAGTAGACCGGAATTTCAACCAGTGGTGGGTAGAAGAAGACCATAGCCTGCAAAGGGTAGATTATGGTCTTCATTTTTCCTGGTATAACCTGACGGGACGAAATGATAAATTCACCATGGTAGCAGAAAATGGCTATAACCGACTATTTAGTGTGGGGTATGAAAGTCCTTACCTGGACAAAAAACTGCAGCAATACCTGATTCTAGGAGCCTCCTACCGGAACACCAGACAGGTAAACTTCGGAACCGATTCCAATAAGCAAGTGTTTTTCCCCGATACTACTCATCTGGGAGATGTATTCATCAACCGTACCGTACAGGGTAGTATCGCATATGTATTCAGGAAGGGTGTTAAACAAAGACATATTGTAAGGCTATCCTACACCTGGGGATTACTGGCCGACACCATCAATGAATTAACCCAGGCCTACGGTTACGCACCCTATTACCAGGGAGGGGCTCAAGTCATCCGGTTTCCAGAATTGACCTATACGTATCAATATCAGAATGTCGATAACATACCTTATCCCTTACGCGGCATTACCGCAAATGCGCAGATAGATGGCAAAGGTTTGGGCATGAGTAAAGCGGTCAATATCTGGATCCTGACACTTAAAGGCGGATACTACCGTCCACTGACTCCCGGAATCTTTTTGGCTTTGGAAGGGCAGGTTATTGCCAAGACTCCCGCTACCCAGCCGTATGTAAATGCCCATCTTATGGGATTTGGGGATATGTTTATGCAGGGATTGGAATATTATATTGTGGATGGTTCCTTTGGGGCCTTACTCAAAGAGACGGTACGCAGGCAATTGTTCCAGTGGAATATGCCTACGCCGTTTAAGCATAGTCAGAATTACGACCATTTACCCATCCGTTTTTTCCTGAAATTATACGCCAACCAGGGATACGTATATAACGATGGCCCCTTATATGGGAGCATGTTGAACAACCGGCTCCTGTATACTGAAGGATTAGGCTTGGATATTGTTACGATATATGATTTACAACTGAAGTTTGAGTTCAGCTGGAATCAGTTGGGAAAAAACGGGTTATTTTTACATAACTATAAGGGCTTTTAATATGCGCATCGGTATATATACAAGGGGAATCGAATTGAATCAGCTGCAAGATGTGCAGATGCTGATGGATGAACTGGCCATCCATCGGATTACTCCCGTTGTATATAGGCCGTTCTATGAACAAATCAGGGATAAAGTCCGTTTCCCTGATACGATGGAGCATTTTGAGACCTTTTATGACCTCGATGAGCAAATTGAATGCTTCATTTCTCTGGGTGGGGATGGTACACTACTGGATACCGTTACCCTGGTCAGGGATAAAAAGATTCCCATTTTAGGGATTAATTTCGGCAGACTGGGCTTTTTGGCCGGCATTGGCAGGGAAGAGGTGACCACTGCGGTAGCATCTCTGATCAATAGGACCTATGTACTAGACAGGAGGACCCTCATCCACCTGGACTCTGACGAATCCTTGTTTGGAGAGATCCCCTATGCGTTGAATGAATTTGCCATTCACAAGAAGGATACTTCGCCCATGATCAAAATCCATACATACCTGAACGGTGCTTTCTTGAACACTTATTGGGCCGATGGATTGATCGTGGCAACGGCTACCGGCTCAACCGGCTACAATTTGAGTTGCAACGGGCCAGTAATTTTCCCGGATGCGGAGGACTTTGTTATTACGCCGGTTGCTCCCCATAATCTCAACGTAAGACCAATTGTTGTACCCAACCATAACATCATTTCTTTTGAGGTGGAAGGCCGTTCTGATCAATTCATCTGTGTGCTGGATGCCCGAAAGGAAGTGGTCAGCCGTCAGGTGCAGTTGGCGGTGAAGAAAGAAAGCTTTTCCATTAATCTGTTACGCCTGAATGAAAATGACTTTTTGCAAACCTTGAGGTCTAAGCTGTCCTGGGGCTTTGACAAAAGAAATTAACGCCTATATACAAGAAAAACACGCTCAGTAGCGTTTCTAACCCAGCATTATGAAGAAAATCGCTTTTCTGATAGCGGCAGCCTGTTATTTGGCAGGCTCCCCTGCCAGGGCTCAGTACGGCCAATATCAGGGCAATGTTCATACCGGTGAAATCGGCATTATGGTCGGAGCCGCCAGTTATTTCGGCTCTCTGAATACGACTGGTAATGTAAGTCATTCCCATCTGGCCTTAGGGGGTTATTACCGTAAAATGTTGGGCGACTATGTAGCTGTAAGGATAGCAGGGCAATGGGCCCGTTTGGGGTACAGTGATGTCTATTCCAAAGACCTATACCAGCATACACGCAACCTGAGTTTCAATACAGATATTGAAGAACTGACCGTTCAGGGTGATTTTAACTTCTTCCGGTTTAATCCCATTGATCCGGATTACCGCTGGACGCCTTACCTGACTTTCGGGTTAGGGGTTTTCCATTTTGATCCATATGCCTACCTGAACGGCGCCAAATACTATCTCCGTCCTTTACATACGGAAGGCCAGGGACAACCAGGGAGGCCTAAAGAATATTCCACCACTGCCCTTTGTTTACCCCTGGGCTTTGGTTTCAAGTTTGCCCTAAATGAAAGTATGAACCTGGGTATAGAGGTATTATACAGATTTACGACGACCCACTACCTGGACGATGTCAACGGTACGTATGCGGGTGCGGCGGCTTTCCCCCCGGAAGCCAACGGGAAACCCTCGGTGGCTTATCTGCTCCAGGACCGGTCCTATGTATATGGAACCCCTATCGGGATAGCTGGCCGTCAAAGGGGGAATGGACAATATGATTCCTATGCTACAGCAGCGCTTACCCTGTCCATAAACCTCAATAACTTCATATGCCCTTCTGTTCCTAAGTAGTACAGATGTGGTCCCTTTGATCCACAATTTATATAACTGAGCGGCTATCCGAAAGGGTAGCCTTTTCTTTTGCGCAAAATTTTTATTGAATATCAATCTATTACAAGGGTACGTCTAAAAAAGGTTGTTGTTTGGGCCTGTTTTTCCATAGTCTTAATCTACCTTTGCGCTCCGCTTACTGCGGGATAGGTCCGCCCGGGATGGCGGCGGGTCTGAATCAACATCAAAAAAGAAAAAAATGAGCAAACAACATTTCACAACAAAAAGCGCCAAC
>CAJCIQ010000261.1 GCA_903970475.1 Beijerinckiaceae bacterium | reverse complement strand
TTCCTTCTTAGGCGCGCACGACGCAATCAAGACGGAGACGGATATTAGCAAAACAGCGTTTTGCCTGAGCAGTTTTTGCATGTCGCTAAGATTTAGCAATTGGATTAACGTTGGTTTTTCAAAAATATTGTACAGATTTTAACCCAAATTTACACTTTATACTATAGACTTGGGGCAACCACGAATATAGTGCATTTAATAATATAACGCATCGGTCTCCTATTTATTGAACATGAACAGATGGATTCTGGCTGTTTTTTTCGTTTCCCTTTTTGGGGGCTCTGTTGCCATTGGCCAGCGTACCTATAAGGCGCATTCTATTTTAAGTTCCGGAACTTTTTATAAGCTCGGGGTGACCGGGCCTGGAGTTTATAAGATAGATATGGCTTTTTTGAAAAAGTTGGGGGTACCTGGTACGAATATCCCTTCTATTTCTTTCCGATTATTTGGAAATGGGGGCGGTATGCTACCGGAAGCCAATAGTACCGCCAGAGTAGACGACCTCCAGGAGAATGCGATCCAGGTAGTCGATGGAGGAAGCGGGGTATTTAATGAGGGGGCTTATATACTATTTTATGCCCCAGGTCCCCATCCGTGGACCGCTGATTCCTCTGTTCAGCGTTTCCATCACCATAAAAACCTCTATGCCGATACGGCTTACTACTTCCTGACGGTATCGGAGGTTGGTGGTACGCCTATGAGGGTGTCAACTCAAACGACCACGGGCACGCCCACGACCCAGGTGACCACCTATCAGGATCATCTTTATCATGAATTGGATAGCCTTAATTTTTTGGGCAGTGGAAAGACGTGGTATGGGGAAGAAATGGCTGATATACCGGGGAGCAGTACGACCTTGAATTTTGCAACGCCCGAACCTGGATTGGTGCCGGGGGGTAAGATTTGGGTGACTACGGATGTAGTCGCCAGGAGTATTGGCGTGACGGGGGTTGTTACGGTATCTCTGGATGATTCCCTGATCCAGACGCATAACGTGCGGCCTACGGGTAGCGGGGCCTACGATTTGTTTGCCTATGAAGATTCTATTTCCTCTCCATTGGCCGTGTTTAATCCGGATAGTGCCAACCTCCGGTTTAATTTCAGTTCCTCAGCGCTCAATGCTCAGGCCTGGTTGGCCTGGTGGGAATTGATGCTACCCAGGAACTTGAATTTTGAGGGGGCGGGTCAATTTACTTTCAGGGATTGGGCCAGTATAGGTCCCAGGCAGACGGCCAATTTCGTGATCTCGGGAGCGGCAAATGCTTCCCTGGTATGGGAGGTTACTAATCCCCAGTTGCCCATGCAATTGAAGACAACCTTTTCTGGTGGGCAATTATCTTGTATCAATGATGCTTCCAGGTTAAGGGAGTATGTGGCCTTCCAGGCAGCAGGGGCTTTGCTTCCGACGGCTATAGGACCTGTGGTTACGCAGGATTTGCATGGTTCTCCGGTCGCTGACTTTGTTATAGTCGCATATCCTTCCTTATTGACGCAGGCTCAGCGCTTGGCAGATTTCCATAAAGGTCACGACAGCCTCAGGGTATTGGTGGCCACCACAACTCAGGTATTCAATGAGTTTGCATCGGGGACTCCGGATCCGACATCGATCCGCGATTTTATAAAAATGTTTTATGATAGGGCAGGGACAGATACCACGAAAAGGCCAAGGTATTTGTTGCTTTTCGGAGACGCCAGCTATGATTATAAGCATCGCATACCCGGAAACGATAACCTTGTTCCCTGTTATGAAAGCCCGGTGAGCTTGGATCCTTTAAATACCTATACCTCTGATGATTACTTTGGATTCCTAAAGGATCAGGACGATATAAACTCCAATATTCAAATGAATTTACTGGATATTGGTGTGGGGCGTATTCCTGCAACCGGACCGGCTGATGCTAAATCGATCGTGGACAAAATCATAGGATATAACGCCCTCCAAAGCTTTGGTCCCTGGAGGACGGAAATGACCTTCGTGGCAGACGATGGAGATCAGAACCTGCATTTGCAGGATGCGGAGGCTATCAGTGCGGTCGCCGCTCAGGAGGTTCCTCAGAACCACATAGACAAAATATACCTGGATGCTTATCCTGAACAGGCCACCTCGGCGGGAGGCCGCTATCCGGATGTGGTTACTGCTATCAGCAACGAGATGTATACCGGAACCTTATTCCTGAACTATAATGGCCATGGGGGGAATACCCGCCTAAGCAATGAAGACATCATGGATGCCTCTACCATCGCTACCTGGAGTAATGCCACGCATCTTCCTTTGTTGATTACTGCCACCTGTAACTTTGCCGCCTATGACGATCCTGAAGTACAATCCCTGGGTGAAAAAGTGATCCTTCAACCCCAGACGGGAGCGATAGCTTTAATGACGACGACCAGGGATGTTTTTGCTTTTTCCAATCTCATCATCAATACGAACTATATGCAGGCGGCCCTGCAATCGATTTCCACCGGGGTTAAGCCCCCTTCCCTGGGACAGGCGATGAGGGCGTGTAAAAACAATACCTACGCGACATTCTCGGACATCGTGAACAACCGGAAATTCACCCTCATAGGTGATCCCGCGCTCACGCTGGCTTATCCAAAGACCAAAATGACAGGACTTACGGTCAATGGTGTGGCCATAAAATCAGACACTTTAAAGGCATTGAATCGCTATACATTGACCGGCACCGTGAATTCACCCTCTGGTTTGGTGCAATCGACCTTCAACGGTACAGCCTTTGTAACGGTCTATGATAAGCCTGCTGGGACTCAAACCCGTGGAAATAATTCGGGTAGCCTTGTTACGGCATTTTTGCAGCAGAATAGCGTCATCTATAGTGGAAAATCTACCGTTTCTGCGGGAAAATTCCAGGTGACTTTCGTGGTGCCGAAGGATATTGATTATACATTGGGTAAGGGCAAAATGACCTATTATGCAGATAATGGTGTGTCAGACGCTTCCGGTTCGGATTCCATTTTGGTAGGAGGGACTGGAACCAATGCCATCAATGACCATACAGGGCCCACCATCAAGGCCTATTTGAATAGTACGCAATTCGTTAACGGATCAATAACGAACCAGACCCCGACCCTTTTGCTCAATCTTTTTGACTCAAGTGGGATTAATACTACCGGTACGACTGTAGGGCATGATTTGACAGCGGTGCTGGATCAAAACACATCCAGTCCCCTCATTCTGAATAAGTTTTATCAGGCTGCTACCGATAGTTATCAAAGTGGAACCGTCAGTTATCCACTCCCCACGATGGCTCCAGGCGTCCATAGTTTGTTGATCCGTGCCTGGGATGTTATGGATAATTCCAGTGAATTCACCCTCAATTTTATCGTAGAAGGGGATGGAAAACTGGTTTTGGACCATGTTTTGAATTACCCCAACCCTTTTACGACGCATACACAATTTTGGTTCGAGCATAATCGGCCCGGAGAACCGCTCCTGGTAATGATTAGAGTACTCACGGTCACAGGAAAAATAATAAAAACAATACGCAAGACAATAATAGATGCAGGAAATCGTTCTACTGACCTTGAGTGGGATGGGAAGGACGATTTTGGAAATAAGTTAGGGAAAGGAGTATATTTGTTCGAGCTTCAGGTTCGTACCTCGGATGGACAAGTAGCATCAGCAATGAATAAAATGGTCGTGCTCTAATGGTAATTGCATCAAAACCAGTAATCCTCTTTAAATGGTTAATTTTATTAAATACGAAAATCAAATTTTGCTACCCATAAATCCATGTACTTGATGAACCGTAGTGTCTTAAAACTAATTGCTGTCTCTCTGATTTCTGCTTGCACCACAAATAATTTATTAGCTCAGAGCGGGGGACTGCCCGTGGTCACCACAGCTGTGCCCATGTTAAGAATTTCCGCAGATGCCCGTACCGGTGGTATGGGTGATGCTGGTATCGCTACGGCTCCAGACGTAAACAGTGTGTTCAACAACCTGGCTAAAATCCCTTTTCTGGATAAACAGGCAGGTATTGGTTTAACCTACTCACCCTGGTTAAAAGATATTGGCGTAACGGATGTTTATCTGTTGTCTGGAGCTGGATACTATAAGCTTAGTGATAACCAGGCTATTTCTACTTCGATCCGTTACTTCAACCTGGGTAATATCCAGTTTGTAGATTATAACGGTAACCCCCTGTCTTCTCAGAATCCCAGGGAGTTTGCCTGGGACATTGGTTATTCCAGGAAATTGTCTGATAATATGGGCTTGGCCATTGCGTTGAGGTATATTAACTCTAAGCTGGCCAGCGGGGACGTCAATAATTCCGGCGTAAACTATAAAGCAGGTACTTCAGTTGCGGGTGATATTAGCTGGTTTTACAATAACGTACGCGAAGAAACAGGTGGCTGGGCTTTCGGTGCGGCCATCACCAACCTGGGCAATAAAATTGCCTATACCAATGATGCCACGGAGAAGGATTATATCCCTGCCAATCTGGGTATAGGTGCGGCTTACACGAAGGTCTTTGATGAATACAACAAAATTACCTTTGCCCTGGACGTAAATAAGCTCTTGGTCCCCACTCCCCCTACTAATTTTACAGACTCTTCGTTGGAAGTATATCGCAGTAAGAATCTGGTATCCAGCTGGTTTTCTTCCTTCGGTGATGCGGGTAGTTTCAGCAATGAATTGAGGTTGTTACAACTGTCTGGTGGTGCGGAATATTGGTACAATAACCAATTCGCCCTCAGGGCCGGATATTATTACGAAGATGAATCTCAAGGTGATCTTCAATACTTCTCTGTGGGTATTGGGTTGAAGTATGACATTTATGGTCTGAACTTCTCCTACCTGGTTCCTTCTGGAAGCGGTACTACTCGTAACCCGCTGAGCAATACCATTCGTTTTGGTGTGTTGTTTGATCTGGGTAAGAGCACGAAGAATTAGTACGCTGGACGATATTATTTGTGAGCGGGTCCCTATGGGGGCCCGTTTGTTTTAGTCTACAGGGTGCCGGGCGTCCCGCTTCTTTTTGCTATTATTGTAAAAATAATTTATCCATATGTCTTTTAGGATTGGCTCGGGGGTTGACTTCCATCAATTGGTGGTGGGGCGGGAGCTCTGGTTGGGTGGGATTCATATCCCCGCTGAAAAAGGAGCACTCGGGCATAGTGATGCGGATGTGCTGTTACACGCCATATGTGACGCTATGCTGGGCGCATTGGCCCTGGGAGATATAGGTACCCATTTCCCGGATACATCGGCGGAGTTCAAGGGAATCGATTCTAAGATTTTACTGGAGCGTAGCATGGCATTGGTCCGCGAGGAAGGATATAGAGTGGTCAATGTTGACAGTACCCTATGCCTGGAAAAGCCGAAAATAAAGCCATATGTTCCCCAAATGCAGGATACGATCGCTACTATACTGGACTTGACCGCCAAGGATGTTTCCGTAAAGGCCACGACGACAGAAAAAATGGGCTTTGTAGGCAGGGAAGAAGGGCTGGTAGCCTATGCCACTGTTTTACTGGAGCGCATTTCCTGATATATCCTACATTTGCAACCATGGAATCCTTATCTATTAAGATCATCAACCGTTCTGCTAACCCCCTTCCGGCTTACGCCACCAACGGTTCCTCCGGCATGGATTTAAGGGCTGACCTTGGGGAGCCCATTACTCTCCAGCCCTTGGAGCGGACACTTATCCCAACAGGTTTGTTTATTGAGCTTCCTGAAGGGTATGAGGCTCAAGTAAGACCCAGAAGTGGTTTGGCTATCAAACAAGGGCTGACCTGCTTGAACAGCCCCGGAACCGTAGATGCCGATTATAGGGGAGAAATCAAAATTATCCTGGTCAATCTCTCAAACGAAACGCAAGTTATCCAGCCCTCGGATAGGGTAGCCCAAATGGTTATCCAGAAGGTGGAGCATGCGACCTTGGTGGAAGTCACTGAAATTGCAGAGACGCACAGAGGGGAAGGTGGATTCGGACATACAGGAAAACAGTAAAAGCGTTGTACATGCGTCGTATTGGAATATTTGCCCTTATTATTATTGCTATTGTGGTATTGGGAAGCTGTCGGGCTACCAGGAGCAGCAGGAAAATCCAGCAGGTGATCACCACCAAAAAGGATACGACGGCTGTCGTTATTGTGCATCACGATCAAAAGCCGGATTCTTTGTATCAGCTTCACCAGGTGTTGCAAAGTATGTATGCGCATCATATCGATTACACTACGTTCACGGCGAGGGTAAAAGTGGATTACAGCAATAACCAGGGACATCAACCTGGCTTTAATGCCAATATCCGTATGCGGAAAGATAGCGTTATCTGGATCGATATTACAGGGCCCCTGGGCCTGAATGTATTTCAGGTGTTGATCACGCCGGATTCCCTGCGGATCAAAGATGAGCTAAAATCAACCTATCAGGTACGCAGTCTTGCGTACTTACAGGAAGTCGCTCAAATTCCCCTGGATTTCAAAACCCTACAGGATTTGTTGGTGGGTAACCTGATATTCTTTGATTCTACCAGGATCACGGCTTACAGGCCCAGTCCCTCCAGCACCTTCTTATTGAGTGCGGGGGATTTGTTTAAGAACCTGGTAACCATTTCCAGCACCGATGGAAGGCTTTTCCATAGCAAGCTTGATGATATAAACACCACGCGTAGCCGTACGGCGGATCTGACCTTCGATGATTATGTGGGCAAGTCCGGGGTCTTATTTTCAACCTCCCGAAGCATCCTGATTTCTGAAAAAACACAGGTAGATGTAGAGCTGAATTTTAAAACGTTTGATTTCAATGTGCCTAATTTAACTTACCCTTTCTACATTCCTAAAAAGTATAAGCGGATAAAATAATGGGCAATCTTTAACGTTAACTTTAGTTATATTGCGCTAATACCTTGTTACCATGCGGATCTTATCCTTCTTCTTAATCCTATTGTGCATCTGTAGCAGTGTCCGCTCAGTGGCTCAGCAGTCCAGAACTGAGTTGGAAAAGCAGCGCCAGGAAACGTTACGTGAACTCGAAGAGGTGAATAACACCTATAACGAAATAAAGAAGAACAAAAAGGAAAGCCTGGGCCAGCTTCAGCTGGTACAAAAGAAGATACGCCTGCGCAACCAGGAAATTGAGAATATCAACGCCCAAATGAGGGCAGTGGACGATAGCATGTTCCTGATCAACCGGGAAATATACCGCCTCAAAGGAGACCTGGATACCTTAAAAGCAAACTACGCCAAGAGCCTGGTTTACGCTTATCAGAACCGCAGTAGTTACGACTTCCTCAACTTCATCTTCTCTGCCACCAGCTTTAATGATGCTGTGCGCAGGGTGGAATATTTAAGGTCTTACAGGGAAGACAGGGAGCGTCAGGTGTCCGAAATCCTGAAAACGGAGGATCTCATATCTGGTAAAGCAAAGGACTTTGCCAATACCAAGGTCCAGAAGGCAGAAGTGCTGACTAATGACAACAAGGCCAGACAGAAATTAGAGGAAGAGAAAGCGGAGAAAGACGAGGTGGTAGCCAACCTGAAAAGTAAGGAAGCGGAATTAGGTAAAACAATAGTCAATAAAAGGAATCAGCTTAGCCGGCTTCAAAATGCCATCAATTCCGTGATTAAGCGAGAAATCGAATTGGCCAAAAAAGAAGGGGAAGAGAAAGCCGAAAGAGAAAGGAAGGCCAATGCCTTAGCGGCCAAAAATGCGGCGGCTGCTGCGAAAGCGAATGCGGCTGCGGACCAACCCTCTCCTGCCAGGCCTATAGGGGCTGCAACGGAGGCTGCTAAAGCCGTTACCATAAATGGTGCTACCGCTTCAGCTGCCCCTAAAACAAATACCCATACCTCCGTTTTGCTGAACAGTGAGGAGAATATCAATCTATCCAACAACTTTATCAACAACAAGGGGCACTTGCCTTGGCCAGTTTCCAAAGGTTATATCATTTCGCACTTTGGTAACAATAAGGTGGAAGGGACTAATCTGACTTTTTACGACAATGGGGTGACCCTTGGTACTGATGTGGGCACTACCGTCAAAGCAGTATTCGAAGGGGATGTTTCTTCTGTATTCGATATGGGAGGGGCTACCAATGTCATCCTCAAGCATGGCAACTACTTCACCTCTTATACCAACCTGGCAACTTGTGCCGTAAATAAGGGTGATCACGTTAAAACAGGGCAGGTATTGGGCACTGTGGGGGTTTCACTGGAGACGGGAAACGGCCAGACCCAGTTCATCCTGACCAAGGAACTCAAAGATGTCAACCCTGAAGAATGGCTCAAGCCAAGAGGGTAGTCCAGGACCAAACCAGAATCAGCCGAACGCGCGAATCAGCCGAACGCACGAATCAGCCGAACGCGCGAATCAGCCGAACGCACGAATCAGCCGAAACCTCAAGACAGTCAGGGCTTATAATATAAACTGCTCGTACAAAGCCTCATACTGAGGCACTATATTATGCAGATCAAACTTCTTTGCCTGTGCTAAGGCGTTCTTACTAAACTTCTCATACATATCAGGATCCTTCAGGAGCTCTGTAGCCCGTCTACCCATGGTCCCTACATCCCCTACTCTTCCCATAAAGCCGGTTTGGCCCTCAATGATGATTTCGGGTAAACCGCCCACATCGGTGGAAATGACTGGTACCCCTGCTGCCATGGCCTCCAGAGCGGATAGCCCAAAGCTTTCATATTCTGAAGGGAGTACAAACAGGTCTGTGATGGCCAGTATGTCTTCCATTTGTTCCTGTTTGCCTAAAAAGCGTATGTCATCGCAATACCCTGTTTCCCTACACATGGTTTCAGCCATATGCCTTTCGGGCCCGTCTCCTACCATCAGCAATTTGGCGGGGACCTGAGCCCTGACTTCGGCGAATATGCGGACTACATCTTCCACCCTTTTGATCTTTCTGAAGTTGGAAGCGTGTAACAGGATTTTTTCGCTATTGGGTGCTATGACCTGACGAAAAGCATCAATGGGTTTTCTTTGGAACCTGCGTACATCCACGAAGTTGTGAATCACTTCTATGGGCTTGTCGATTTTGAAGGATCTAAGGGTTTCCTCCTTGAGGTTGTCAGATACGGCAGTAATGGCATCGGACTCGTTAATGGAGAACGACACTACTGGCTCATAGGTCTTATCCCTACCTACCAGGGTAATATCCGTCCCGTGCAGGGTGGTGATGAAAGGGATATAACGGTTCTGGGTTTTCTGGAGAATCTTCTGGGCCATGAAGGCAGAAGAGGCATGAGGAATGGCGTAGTGGACGTGTAGCAGGTCCAGGTTGTTGTTCAGGGTAACATCTACCAAAGTAGAGGCCAGTGCTGATTCGTAAGGGGGATAGTCGAAAAGCGGATAGGTGGGTACCCTTACCTCATGGTAGAAGATATTGGCATTAAAGCCACCCAGACGGACAGGCTCCCTATAAGTAATAAAATGCACAAAATGCCCTTTGTCAGCCAGTGCCTTTCCCAATTCGGTAGCCAGTACTCCGCTTCCTCCGAAAGTAGGGTAGCATACGATCCCAATTCTCATCAGGTTATATTTGTTTCGAGAGGCGAAGGTAGGTATAGAAAAGCACTTGTTCTAACAGCACATTTTTTAGTTAGTTTCGCTGAAATTGGATGCTTTATGACCCGACTGTTGCCACGCCTGTTTTATGGCTTTTTGTTGACCCTTCCCTTA
>CAJCIQ010000260.1 GCA_903970475.1 Beijerinckiaceae bacterium | reverse complement strand
CGTTGCATTTTGACCTGGTATTGGATGATCCGGCGCTGGTAGAAGACAATAAAGACCACCAGGGCGATGGCCAAGGTAAACATACCGAGAGTACCAAAGTATAGGAAATAGGGTATACTATGCCCGTCGTTGGAAATGATTTGCAAAAATGTCATTCTTTGTACTCCCAGGGGTATGCAGTTAACAGTTAAGGTTCAGGTACCCGCCGAGCTCTGTGGTCAAGATTCGGCAGATCGTTGATTTTGTCTCCTCCTTTTACAATCATAGCTACACCGAAGAGCAGGTTTTGGAGGATACCAAAAGAATTGTTGATCACCGAGTATTGGACTTTGAAAGACTGGTCCTCTATAAGGCCCTGAGCATAGGTGTCTATAAAGAAAGTTCCACTAAAATATAAAAGTATGGCCACAATAATCCAGAATTCCGGTATAGCATAGAAAAATATGTGGCTAGGCTTGCTGATTTGCTCGAAGAAGTAAAAAATGGAATAGATGATTAAAAGTATTGATTCCAGGCCGTTTGACAAGGAATCATATGTATTGAAGTAATGGCTGGAAATCCGGATGATAGACACGATCAGAAATAATCCGGAAAGGATAAGAATCAAGGACTTAAGGGTTTTATTCCGTATTCTGCTCCTTATATAATAGGTGAGCAGGCAGTATTCGACGATTCCAAATAAGTTGAAGTTGAAGAAGGAGGTGTAATGGTGGTCATAGGACATGACAAAGTTGACCAACTCAGTGACCAGGCTATACACCATATAAATAAAAATTACCCATAATCCACCTGCTTTGTGCCTGCTTAAGGTCAATAGCATAAGGATTATGGGTAACAGAGGCGATGCTCTACTAATATTCTCAAAAACGTTAAGAGGGTTAATTTTGTATATATTTGCTCAAATATAACAGTTCACCCTTAATCCCCAAAATTTGGGGATTTTTCCTGATAATACTACGCTGACCAGTTCCAGCCAGTGGGATAAGTACCATCGGGGTTAGGGGTAGTGATAACACGGTCAGAAATGTATCCGTTACGGATTTCCATGTTACCATTTTCACCGATCACGGTATATTTCAGAATTTGTTGGGCATCTGCATCCACACCAGAGAAAACCAGGGTACGAGCGCCTTCTTCGTTCAGAGCAGTTTGGATGCTCAAACCAGCGCAACCAGGTTGAGACAGGATTTTTTCGATGATTTCCCTGCCGCACAGGAAGTTGTTGTATTGTTCGGGGAAAGCATCATAGAAGGATTTTACCATTTTGGCGCCCAGTTCCAATCCAACTTCTTCTCCGGTGGAGGTGCTGAAAGGGATAGCGGAAATTTCGGAGTTGCGTAAATTCTTGCTCATGGATGTAGTTTGTGGGTAATTGATTTGTGGTACTAAATACCCGATTATATTAGGAATCCACAAGGGCTTAACCACCTAAATGAACAACGTTGAAATACATAAATGGTTGATAATCAATTTTATACAACCAATATATCGGACAAAAACGGTGTTAAAATTAAGGGTTTGTACGGCCAGTTTTCGTAAAAATACGGTTTATTTTTCACGTAGAATGACCATGAAAAATCCCTAAAGCCGGACCGTTGATTTTCATGGGTGAATAAACTGTGAACAAACCTAGGAAAATTTTAGCGCCGGGGGGGGGAATTTCCCCGGGTTGGACGACCTGACTGAGCATGAAAGTAGGAGCGAAAAAAAGCCAGCTAATTACTTAGCTGGCTTTAGCTGGGGTAAGTTTGTTGGGCATGACTACCAACGTTTTCTTCCCATAGGACACGGATTAAAAACGACGGGTTACCGTCTTTAAGTGCTGTGTTAAGACACAGATTGGGTTAGTTCAAGACTGTTGGTTTTCATAGAAACTAGGACCTTAATACGTTTTCTCTAGGGTTGGACGCGTAGTTTTCTTAGGATTTAGGATACTTTGGTTTTCACGGATACTGACTACTTAGTTTTCACGGATCTTGGATAATTGATTTCTCTTGGATACTGGATTTTTTGAACTAACTTTTAACGTTTACTTATACAAAAGTATAGTCTTTGCTAAATCGTCAAAAGAGCAAAACTGCCCTATTTTTTCCGTGAGATTATTATAGGGGAAAGACGGAGTTTTTCGGTGGGGGGATAGGAAAAATACGATGGCCGAAATAAAAACCAATACATTGGATAAACGTATGAATAAGCTTTTTATTTTGCAACTCCTAAATTCATCCTATGTCAGCTTCGGGGAACAATTTTATTAAGCTCGCCTTAGCAGATGACCATAAGATCTTCAGGGAAGGAATTAAGATGGCATTGGGTGGGAAACCGCATTTGAAGATTATCTGGGAAGCTGATGACGGCAAAGACCTGATGCACAAAATGGCCATTAAAATGCCCGATGTCCTGTTAATGGATATCCGTATGCCAGAATTGGATGGAATTAATGCTATCCAATTGATTCGCAAGGAGAACGAGGAAATAAAAATCATCGTACTTACGATGTACGACGATCAGCAGATGATCAGTAAAATGATGGAAAGCGGGGCCAATGCTTATCTGACCAAAACAACGGACCCCGATGAAATCTACGAGGCGATCCTGACCTGTGTCAACGATGATTTTTACTTCAACGACCTGGTAAATCAGGCCGTTTTGCTGAGATTGCAGCACAAAAAGACGGTTCGGCAGCATTATCCAAAGCAGATCCAGTTTTCTGAAAAGGAGCTCCAGATCCTGAAATTCCTGAGTGAGGATAAAACAACTGAAGAAATATCTAAATTAGTGTTTCTTAGCCCTAGGACAATTGAAAGTATCCGTCAAAATATGAAAGCCAAGGTAGGTGTTAAAACAATAGCTGGGTTAATCGTGTACGGCATGAGAAATAAGCTGATAGAATAAATGGAAAGCAAGCAAGATCATACCTCTGAAAGCATGATGATAAAGGTAGTTATTGCGGACGATCATGTACTATACAGGGCCGGCGTAAAAAATGCCTTAGCAGGAAAACCAGATGTGCGCATCGTTGCCGAAGCGGATAACGGGGTTCAGTTGGTGCATTTGCTCAAACACGTCAAACCAGACGTTGTACTTCTTGATATACAGATGCCATTAATGGATGGTATAGGCGCCCTACAGGAAATCAAAAAGGATTTTCCTGATGTAAAGGTGGTCATCTTATCCATGCATGACGATAATTCCATGATTACCAGAATGATGGAGTTGGGAGCTAATGGGTATCTGACCAAAACGGCCGATTTGGAGGCCATTTATGAAGCGATCCGCAATTGCTTTTATAACGAGTTCCATTTCAATACCACGACCAATATGGCACTGATTGATAACCTGCGCTCAAAAAAGCAGGCTATACAGGAAGGCGGGGTAGGAGAAGGAAAACTCTCCGAAAAGGAAATTACGGTACTCAAACTCATGTGCGAAGAGCGGAGTACCCGGGAAATAGCCGATATGGTGGAGGCCAGTCCACGTACCATTGAAGCCATTCGGGACCGCATCAAGGCGAAACTAAACATCAAAACGACGGCAGGTCTGATCCTTTATGCCGTCAAACATAACCTACTGGAACAATAAGGGCTTTTCTCATGGGTAACATGGTGAACCATAACGGGAACATATTGCCCGGTACGGCATTATTGGTACATGCCTCTTCAAGGGGATTGAGGTACGGGGATGGGCTGTTTGACACGGGCAAGGTAAGGGACGGTCATTTGGAGCTATGGCCCTTGCACTTCGAAAGACTCTATGCCGGACTTCAAACACTTCACTTTTCGGTGCCCCCTGATTTTACAGTTGACTTCCTCCAAAGGGAGGTATTGGAACTGGTTAAGCGCAATAATCATGTTCGTTTGGGTAGAATACGCATCAATGTGTTCAGGGATGAGGATCAAAAATTGAACTATATCATTGAATCCTTTGCACTGGAGCAGGATTTTTCGCCCATTGATGCCCCCGGTTTGTCCCTGGGGATATTTCCGCATGGACGAAAAGCAATAGATGCTTATTCCTCCCTAAAAAGCAATAATTACCTTATTTATTTGATGGGCGCTGCCTGGGCTAAAGCTGAAGGATGGGGGGAATGCTTGATCCTCAATTCTTTTGAACGCATAGCTGATGCCGGCATCCACAACGTATTTGCCCTCAAAGGAAATACCCTCCTTACGCCACCCCTTTCCGAAGGCGGGATTGCAGGGGTAATGAGACGATACCTGATCAGCCAGGCCTCAGCCTGGGGTTGGACCATCCATGAAATGCCTTTATCTGTATTGGATTTAGAACAAGCAGATGAAGTATTTTTGACCAATGCATTGGCAGGTATGCGCTTTGTCAGGCAATTGGGGAAGTTGACTTATGGTAGAGAAACTGCCAGGGTCTTATACCAACATCTGATACAAAGTTTAAAAGGCTAATCTTTCAAACACCCATGGATCCAGTTCATATCTTTTGGTTTAGGCGGGACCTTCGCCTGGAAGACAACGCAGGGTTATACCATGCGCTTACCAGCGGACTACCCGTTGTACCGCTATTCATCTTTGATGCTAATATTCTGGATCAACTCGGTGACAAAGAAGACGCCAGGGTAAGCTTTATCCATAGGGTCCTGGAAGAGTTACAAACTTTTCTCGGGCACCAGGGAAGTACCCTGGAAGTCAGCTATGGGAAGCCGTTAGCTGTTTTTGAGCAGCTCTGTAAAAAATATCCCGTAAAAGGGGTATTCACCAACCATGATTACGACCCCTATGCTCGACAGCGTGATAAGGAAGTGGGAGATTGGTTGGCGAAAAAGGGCATATCCTTCCAAACCTATAAGGATCAGGTCATATTTGAAAAGGACGAAGTACTAAAGGCGGATGGGAAGCCCTATACTGTCTTTACGCCCTACAGCAGAAGCTGGAAGGCAAAGCTTCAGGAAAACCCGGTCCATTCATTCGGGTCCTTGCAACACATACATAGGTTTTACGCCCAATCCCCAATCCGTGTTCCTTCCCTGAAATCTATGGGATTTGAACTGTCTTCGTTGGGATTTCCATCAAAAAGAGCGGATACTGAAAAAATAAAGGAATATGCCCAGACCAGGGACTATCCGGCCATTGACGGGACAACGAAGATGGGCATTCACCTTCGGTTTGGAACCATATCGATAAGGGCTCTGGTTAAAAAGGCCCTGGAACAGAGCGAAGTTTACCTAGGGGAGCTTATCTGGCGGGAATTCTTTCAGATGATACTCTGGCAATTTCCCCATGTGGGGAAGGGGAAGTCCTTCAAGCCAGAATACGACCGCATACACTGGATGTATGATGAAGATGCATTTGGACTATGGTGTGAGGGACGAACTGGTTATCCCTTAGTGGATGCAGGTATGCGGGAACTAAACCAAACGGGTCATATGCACAACAGGGTGCGCATGGTCACTGCGAGCTTTCTGGCCAAACACCTGCTCATAGACTGGCGCTGGGGGGAAGCTTATTTTGCTGCAAAACTCCTGGACTTTGAGCTGGCAGCCAACAACGGAAACTGGCAATGGGCGGCAGGTTGTGGCTGTGATGCGGCGCCTTACTTCCGGATATTCAATCCCACGCTTCAGGCGGCGAAGTTCGATAAGGCGCAGGAATACATACGCCGCTGGGTGCCAGAGTTCGGCACTTTCTCATACCCTTTACCCATGGTCGACCACGAGTTCGCCCGTAAACGCTGTCTGGAGGCTTATGCCAAGGCCCTCAAAGGGACCTGAGCTTCCAGGAAAAGTGAAGACACAGAGTGCCTCCTTGAAAAGTGAAGACACAGTTAGACTTTGTGATTTTTACAAAAAACAAAGTCTAACTGTATCTCCACTTTTCTCATACACTTGCCTTCTCGCGCTGCCTTCGGCTATGCTTTGGTATGTCAGTAACAAACGGTAAGTGCCAGTTAGAATCTGTTTTTTGCCCAAATCACAGATTCTAACTGGTACCTACCGTTTAAGCCGGTCTGGCAGCCCCCGTTTATTTCGGGGTGGCGGCACAAAAAAAGTTAAACCTCGTTGAAAACCGGCTCTTGGATTACACTACCGGGGCGTAAAGTCGAGTAAACGGAGAGCAACTTCTGCACCGCAAGCTCACCCTGGGCCCCCAGCCTGCGGGAAAATTCGTTCACGTATAAATCGATATGCTGGCGCATCACGGATTCGTCCATTTCCTGGGCATGGGCGCGGATATAATCACTGATCTGAGGATAGCGGTCGAAGGACCAGGCAACGGAGGCTTGGATCAATCGGTCTACTTTTTCGATCAACGCAGGCCCAAGGCTCCTTTTGGCGACTATACCACCCAGGGGGATGGGGTTAGCCGTTGTCTCCTCCCAGTAATGACCAAGGTCTATGAGGTTGGTTAGTCCTTTGGCTTGATAAGTAAACCGGTTTTCATGGATGATGACCCCGGCATCTACTTTCCCGCTCAGGACCATATCCTCTATTTCGGAAAATAGTACGAACTGTTTACGATGCGCCTGAGGAAATGCCAGGGAAAAAAGCATGTGCGCAGTAGTATGTTCACCCGGAATGGCGATGGTCATGTTTTCTATGGCCTGAGCCAGATTCGCATTGGGCTTTTGGGAAATCAGCAAAGGTCCGACTCCTTTACCCAGGGCCCCCCCGGATTGTAAGACTATATAGGGATTGGTGATTAGCGGCAACACGCCGTAGCTAATTTTGGAAAGATCCATACGCCCTTCGATGGCCCAACGGTTCAGGGTTTGAACGTCTTCCAGCTGCACGTCAAATTCCAGACCTTCCGTGTCTATATGCTTGTTGACGAGTGCGTCGAATATAAAGGTGTCGTTAGGACAGGGTGAAAATCCGAGCGTTAGGTTCATATAGTTGATTTAGTCGATAAATAATCCAGATACTGCCCGAGGGCGGTGTTGAGGTTGCCAATAGCGGTGCCCATTTGCCAAAGGCGCTTATCCCTTTCCCCTATATAATTGGAAAGAGACCTGATTTGTAAAAAGGGAATGCCCTCTTGCAGGCAAACATAGTGGAGGGCAGCTCCTTCCATTGACTCTACCACTGGTCGGTAATGCTGAATCAGGTAGGAAATGCGTTCAGGACGGGTTGACACTTCATTGACGGAAACGCCCGTACAAACAGAAAAGCCTGGGAGCAGCAACCTTCCTATATGGGGATTTACCAACCGGCTATAGGTATAAGGCGACTCATTGGCCTCCAGCAATTTCATGTCAAATAGGGTCTTAAACTGTCCGTGTTCTTCTACGCCCATATCTGCCACAGATTCTTCTCCGATGAGGACCGTGGCGCCTAATGGTAAAGAAGCGTCAAAACATCCACCAATGCCTGCCTGGATGATCAGGTCCGGGTTAACCCTGCGGATGGCCGTTTGTAAGGACCATGCAGCAGCCAACAGCCCTATTCCGGTGATGACATGGGATACTTTATCGGTGGATAACCCATCAAGGGTCGTCTTGATCTCAAAAGGAGTGGCAGCGGCCAGCAAGATGCGCATAGTGCAAATATCGTACCTTTGCCAAAATTTTTAGGGATCATGGTGTATTTGACCCGGGTGGAACACTTTAATGCAGCCCATAAGCTGTATAACCCAAAGTGGACCAGGGAGAAGAACGAGGATGTATTCGGAAAGTGTGCCAACGAAAACTGGCACGGGCACAACTATGAACTGTATGTAACGGTGAAAGGGAAAGTGGATCCGGATACAGGCTTTCTCATGGATGTAAAAAAATTAAGCGAGATCATCAACAACCACGTACTGGAGTTGGTTGATCATAAAAACCTCAACATGGATGTTCCCTTCCTGGAAGGACAGCTATGTTCTACAGAAAATCTGGCCAAGGGCATTTGGGATCAAATTCAACCCCATATCCCCACAGGCGTGCGGCTCCATTGCATTAAACTGTATGAGACGCCCAGGATTTTTGTGGAGTATTTTGGAGACTAACAAAACTATACCAATGAGCGCACATAGGGTCGCAGTCTACAGGAAGGAACACTTTAACGCCGCCCACCGGCTTTATAACCCCAATTGGGACGAGGCAACCAATGCACGTGTATTTGGAAAATGCAGCAATCCACATTACCACGGTCATAATTATGAACTGGTCGTGAAAGTGACGGGCGTTCCGGATGTAGAAACGGGTTATGTAGTAGACCTGAAAGTGTTGTCTGACCTTATTCGGCGCGCGGTACTTGAACGTTTCGACCACAAGAATCTAAACCTGGATACCCAGGAGTTTAAAGACCTAAATCCAACCGCTGAAAATATTGTTCAAGTGATTTATGGTTTGCTCCGTCCTCATATATCATCAGAACAGGATCTGGAAATTATGCTCTACGAAACGGAACGCAATTTCGTATCTTATCCTGCTTGAACCTAACTATACCACAACCTCCAAAAAATGGCCTATACTAAAATTGATCAGTACGACGACGCCGTCACAGATGGGTTGATGCTCAATTATAAAAACGCCCTTACCTTGTTAGGAGAAGATCCGGGCCGGGAAGGGCTACAGAAAACACCTGAACGACTGGCCAAAGCCATGCAGTTTATGACCCAGGGATACGAGCAGGATGCCTGCAAGATATTGGAATCAGCCAAGTTTAAAGAGGATATCTCAGAAATGGTCGTAGTAAAAGACATCGAATTGTATAGCCTCTGCGAACATCATATTTTGCCTTTCTTTGGGAAGGCACATATCGCCTACATCCCCAACGGGTACATTACAGGTCTTAGTAAAATTGCCCGGGTAGTGGATGTATTTGCCAGACGTCTTCAGGTCCAGGAGCGCTTAACAACCCAGATCCGGGATGCCATAAAAGAAACCCTGAACCCTTTAGGGGTGGCTGTGGTGATAGAGGCTCAACACTTGTGTATGATGATGCGGGGGGTGCAAAAGCAAAACTCGGTGACGACCACCTCCGCCTTTTGGGGAGAGTTCGAAAAGGCGGAGACCCGCAGTGAGTTTACCAAACTGATCACTGCCGACCTGCATTAAGCAATGGCGGATACTTTTTACATTCCGGATCCATCCACCTACTTTGATAAGGACTGGGTTCAGGCTCTGCGCCAGGAAGTTCCCGGGGCAGAAGCCCTGGGAAAGTTAACGCACACCCAAGTTTCTTTGCTCCAGGAAAAGCACCTGTTTCAACTGTTGATTCCCAACTCCATAGGAGGAAAACAGTACGATCTGCCCGAGTTGATGCAGGCTGAAGAAGCGGCCGCATGGGTTGACGGCAGTGTAGGATGGGTTGTAGCCCTGGCTGGGGGAGCCGGCTTCTTTGCCGGTTTCGTGGATGAAAAAACAGCGAAAACCTTATTTGAGCGCGATGATATTTGTGTAGCAGGTACGGGATTTCCGGCTGGGACTGCCCAACCCGTGGAGGGTGGGTTCCTGGTGTCGGGGCACTGGAGGTACGCCAGTGGTGCACCACACGCAAAACTCTACACGGCGAACTGTAAAATCCTCCAGACAGGAAGTGCGGAGATCCGCGCCATGATCTTTCTTCCTGATCAGGTTCAGCTTTCCAATGGATGGAAGCCGCTGGGACTCAGGGCCACTGCGAGTCAGGACATGATCATACAAAACGCGTTTGTTCCCAAAGAAAGGAGTTTTAGCTTAGATAAACCCTTTGCGCATGCCCAAGGGCCCTTATTTACCTATCCCTTCCATCAGCAGGCAGAAGCCTTGTTGTCCATTACTTTAACAGGAATGGGCATGCGATTCCTTGATTTATTTGCCGAAAAGATTATCCCCAAATACGCGTCCGGAACCGACATCAGGAAAATATACCAAGCGGCTAAAAAAACACTTGAAACGGCCAGGCTACAGGTATACGAGGCCGTTATTCTTTCTTGGGAGCCTTATAAAAAAGGAGGGCTGGCCACGGAAAGCCAATTGGAAGCAGTGGGGCTAACCGCCAGGCGGGTCGCTCAGGCAGCGCGGGAGACGGTAGACCTCCTCTATCCCTATGGAGGTATGGAAATGATGCGTATGGATTCAGACATTAACCGGGTATGGAGGGATATTCATACGGCCAGTCAACATACATTGCTCGCGCCGCTGAATAAAGAATGAGACGAAACCTTATTTTTGCTTCCCCTAAATAAATGAAAACGATATGAAGCATGCTTATGTATTTCCCGGACAGGGTGCTCAATTCCCCGGAATGGGAAAAAGTTTATATGAGGCGCATGATAAGGCGCGTGAACTGTTTGAAAAAGCAGACCATATCCTTGGGTTTGCCATTGCTGATGTGATGTTCAATGGCTCAGAAGCAGACCTTCGCCAAACCAAAGTGACTCAACCCGCTATATTCCTACATTCGGTTATTTGTTTCCAAACCCTGGAAAATCCGAAACCCGAGATGGTGGCGGGACATTCCCTGGGAGAGTTTTCTGCCTTGGTTGCCGGTGGAGCGCTGTCCTTTGAAGATGGGTTAAAGCTGGTATCTGCCAGGGCTCAGGCCATGCAAAAAGCTTGCGAAATTCAACCCTCCTCTATGGCAGCGGTGCTGGGATTGGAAGATGCAAAGGTGGAAGAGATTTGTGCAGCCGTCGAAAAGGAAACAGGAGAGGTCGTTGTTCCTGCCAATTATAACTGCCCTGGTCAGTTGGTTATTTCCGGAAGTGTCAAGGGGGTAGAAGTAGCCTGCGAACGATTGAAGGCTGCTGGCGCAAAACGAGCATTGGTATTGCCCGTGGGGGGCGCTTTTCACTCCCCCTTAATGGCACCTGCCCGTGAGGAATTAAATGCCGCCATTGAGACAACGGAGATAAGGACTCCTGCTTGTCCCGTTTATCAAAACGTAGTGTCCACAGCCGTTACCGATCCTAAAGAGATTAAAAAGAACCTGGAAGCTCAATTGACTGGTGCTGTGCGTTGGACCCAAAGCATTGAGGCTATGGTAGCCGATGGGGCAAATCATTTTACAGAAGTCGGTCCTGGAAAGGTGCTACAGGGTTTGATCGCCAAAATCGCCAAAGGAGTGGCTACGGAAGGGTTTCAGTAAGGGCGAGGCGCTCAAACATCCAAAATACAATTTACCCACTCGGGGTCCAGCAGGGCCCCTTGTTTTTTATAGAAACCGATGGCGGGCTCATTCCATTCCAATACCTGCCATACCATTCCTGTGAATTGCCTATCCTTCGTTTCTTCTACCAGTTTGTCAAACAAGAGGCCACCTATCCCTTTTCCCCTGTAGGCTTCGGTGACGATCAGGTCTTCCAGGTACATGCGTTGCCCCTTCCAGGTGCTATACCGGATATAGTAGAGTGCAAAACCTATAATGGCACCTTCTACTTCTGCCACAAAAGCCCACCATACAGGTTGAGGGCCGAAGCCACTTTCTTCAAAGTGTTCAAGCGTAACCGTGATGGTGCCAGGAGGCGCTTTTTCAAATTCCGCCAACTCCTCGACCAACTGCATCATGGAAGGGCAATCTTTCCGCTCGGCTTTTCGTATTGTCACTACCATAGGAGGTATATAATTGTAGATTTAGGCCAAGGCTTGCTCCAGGTCGCTGAGAATATCGGCCTCATTTTCAATACCCACACTCATACGAATGAGGCCATCCGAAATGCCGTATTGTTCCCGCTTTTCTTTGGGAATGGCAAAATGAGTCATGGACGCCGGATGACAAAGCAGGGTATCGCAAGTGCCTAAGGATACAGTGCGTGTGCACATCTTTAAGCGGTTGATGCAGGAAACACCTGCTTCCATACCTCCTTTTAATTCGAAGCTCAACATGCCTCCATGTCTTTTCATTTGCCTGGAAGCGAGGGCGTGTTCCTTGTGGGATGATAAACCGGTATAATTGACTTTGGCCACCGCCGGATGATTTTCCAGGTACAGGGCTACACTTTCCGCGTTGTCACAATGTCTGTTCATCCTGAGTTCCAAAGTTTTTAGTCCATTGATCAACAGAAAAGCGTCGAAGGGATTACTATTGCCCCCTAATAGTTTGTGGGCTTTGCCTACAGAGCCCTTCATGCGCTCCAGGTCTCTTCCCAGTAGGATTCCTCCGATGGAGGTACCATGACCATTGAGGAATTTGGTGGTTGAGTGGACTACGTAGTCTACTCCGTATTTGAAAGGCTGTTGTAAGTAGGGGGTAGCAAAGGTATTGTCGCAGGCTACCAGTACTTTATACTGGTGAGCGAGCGTAGTCAACGCTTCCAGATCCACGCATTGCATGGTTGGATTGGCGGGCGTTTCCAGGTAGAGTAACTTAATGGAGGCGTCCTTTTTGAAATGATCCTCAACCCTGGACAGGTCACTGAGGTCATCCAACGTGTGGGATATGCCCAAACCGTTGAGGGTTAAGCTCATCAGTTCCTCTGTACCCGCGTATAAGGAGTAATGGGAAAGAATTTTATCTCCCTTTTGCAGCAGGGCAATCATCAGGGTGCTGATGGCGCTCATGCCGGAGGCATGCAGGAGACCTGCGGCCTGGAGTTGATTGCCGGTCGCATCTTTAAGGCCGAATGTCTCCAGGGCTGCTATTTTGTTTTCGGCTTCGGTAAAAGTAGGGTTACCCCAGCGGGTATAGATATAACCAGGTTCTGTGCCATTGAAACGGTGCATCCCTTGTTCTGCACTATCATATACATAAGTGCTTGATGCATAGATAGGCACAAGATGGGCGTACCTGGGATCCTTTTCATGACCGCTGTGTACGGCGGTGGATCCAAATCCAGAGAGGGGAAACGAAGAATCGGTCATATTACAACTATTTCGGGTCATATGCCCATTTCACCAGGACAGAACCCCAGGTGAATCCGCCACCAAAGGCAGCCAGTACAATATTATCTCCCTTTTTTAATTTCTGCTCGTAATCCCAAAGACAAAGAGGAATGGTACCAGCGGTCGTATTTCCATAACGCTGTATGTTAATCATCACCTTTTCAGCAGGAAGACCCATGCGGTCTGCTGTTGCGTCGATGATGCGCTTATTGGCCTGGTGTGGAACAAGCCAGGCGATATCCTGATCAGAAAGGTTGTTCCTGGTCATGATTTGGTATGCTGCGTCGGCCATTTCCGTTACCGCAAACTTGAATACGGTTTTCCCCTCCTGGTATGCGTAATGCATATGGTTGGTTACCGTAGCAATGGTAGCGGGATGCAGGGACCCACCAGCTTTCATGTGCAGGTAGGGGGCGCCGCTTCCGTCACTTTTTAGAAAACAGTCCTGAATACCATAACCTTCCGTATCCGGTTCAAGTAAAACCGCACCGGCCCCGTCTCCAAAGATGATACAGGTAGCCCTGTCCGCATAATCGATGATGGCACTCATTTTATCTGCGCCTACTACCACGACTTTTTTGTAACGACCGCTTTCAATAAACATGCTGCCCGTGCTCAATCCGTAAAGGAAGCCACTACAAGCTGCACTCAGGTCAAAGCCCCAAGCATTTTTGGCTCCAATCCTTTCGCATACCAGGTTAGCGGTAGCAGGAAACACCATATCCGGTGTTACCGTAGCCACGATCAAACAGTCAATTTCTTCGGGTTGGATTCCTCTTTTACGGCAAAGTTCCTCAACAGCCGGAACCACCATGTCTGAAGTCGCTAACCCTTCTCCTTTCAGTATCCTCCTTTCTTCGATTCCGGTGCGTGTCCTGATCCACTCATCCGTTGTGTCCACCATCTTTTCCAGTTCTGCGTTCGTGAGTTTGTATTCAGGTACATATCCTCCTACTGCGGTGATCGCGGCGGTGATTTTTTGCATACTTTCTTATTATTCTGGTTACCTCTATAATAAAACAGGGAGTCAAAAGTAAGGAGAAATGAACAATTGGGGTATTTTTGAGTGCTACAACGCCGCCCTGCTTATGATTGCATATCTGAAAGGAACCTTTACCGTTAAAACGCCTACCATGGTTGTCGTGGAGACTCAGGGTGTAGGTTATGAGGTCAATATTAGTTTACATACGTACTCCAAGATCCAGGCCCTGGAGCAAGGCAAGTTGCTTACCTGCTTATTGATACGGGAGGATGCCCATATACTTTATGGCTTCTATGAACAAGCGGAAAAGGATTTGTTCTTATCCCTGATCAGCGTTTCCGGCATTGGCGCCGGGACCGCCAGGATGATGCTGTCTTCCCGGCCCCCTGCGGATATTATCCGGGCCATCGTTCAAGGGAATGAGGCTATACTTGAAAGGGTAAAAGGAATTGGGAAAAAAACGGCTCAGCGCGTGGTGTTGGAGCTAAAGGATAAGTTGGGAAAAACAGGTGCTTCTTCGCTGTCGTTATCCAATGCAGATATTCCTGGGCCCTTGCACAATACAGATGCAGAAGACGCGTTAAATGCACTTCTGGCTTTGGGAATCGCCCGTTCTGCTGCTGAGCTTGCCTTACGCAAGGTGAAAGATACGGATCCTCAGGTTTCCGGTGTGGAACAACTAATCAAACGGGCCTTACAGGTAATGTAAAGCAGGATCTTTTTATGTGAAAAACAGCTTTGAGAAATTGACCCGTACACACCTCTCCCTAGCCCTGGCTTCGTTGCTTATCTGCTTAGTGTTGCTCTTTCCGGGAGCTTACGCCAAGGGAGGAGGGTTACGTAGCGTTTGGACCCCAGGAGACACAGTTATTGCGCCTGCTTCAAAGGATACCCTTCATTATCCCATAGAAGATAGGCGGGGTGACCCTTTTTCCGTATTATGGCCCAACGGATTTGACCTCAAAGATCCCTCCAACATCCATGATTCGGTCGCCTACGACCCTGTTACCAACCGTTATACCTTATTCGAAAAAGTAGGGAAAACCTACTACAGGATGCCTACTACCTACACGTTCGAAGAATTGTATAAAATCATGAGCGATCAGGCGGAGCGGGCCTATTTTGCCCAGCGGGCGGATGCCCTGAGCGCCCTGAACAGGGGGGTAAACGACCCCTATTTACAGGTACATCCAGGCTATTTTAACCGCATCTTTTCGACAACGGGTATCCCAAAACTGGATATTAACCCCCAGGGATTGATTGACGTTCTGGCAGGATATCAGGTACAGAAGATTGATAACCCAACCCTCCCGGAAAGGGCCAGGTCCAGTGGGGGACCGGACTTTCAGATGAACGCCAACGTCAACGTCAATGCGCAGATTGGGGACAAACTAAAGCTCCCCATTATGTATAATACCCAATCCACCTTTGATTTTACCAATCAGTTGAAGTTGGATTATTCGGGTACCACAGACGATATCATCAAAAAAATAGAAGGCGGAAACATAAATTTCAGCACCAAAAGCACCCTAATTCCATCGGTGCAGTCCTTGTTTGGGATAAAGGCCCAACTTCAGTTCGGAAAACTTTTTGTAACCGCTGCCATTGCCAACCAACGGGCGGCTTCTCAATCGATAACTTTACAGGGAGGGGCAGCTTCCCAGACCTTTGACATCAAGTCCTCTGGTTATGATGTAAACCGGGACTTCCTGCTGGCCCAGTATTTTAAGAACAACTTCAACAAGGTGATGTCCACAGCCCCCCTTATTACCTCACCCGTCAGTATCGTCCGCATGGAAGTATGGGTGACTAACCGTCAGGGATCTACCCTCAACAACCGTATTGTGGTGGGTTTGGCCGACCTTGGTGAATTTGCTCCGTATAATACCGCCATCGTAAAGCCTCAGGGCAATACCAATCTTCCCTATAACGGAGCCAATACCTTATATGCATCCGTCACTTCCAACCAGGGCTTCAGAGATGTCACCCAGGTAGCCAGCAGACTACAGGGGTTAGGATTGCAGCAGGTACAGGACTATGAACAGGTATACGCCCGTAAGCTCAACGCCAATGAATATTACTTTAACCCCCAGGCGGGGTTTATTTGCGTTAATACCCAGCTACAAGCCAATGACGTACTGGCGGTAGCTTACCAGTATACGTATAATGGCAGGGTCTATCAGGTGGGGGAGTTCTCCACTGATATCACTCCGGATACCGCTGCCAACGCAGCTGGTAATCAGCAGACCCTATTCTTGAAATTGTTGAAGGCTACAGGCGCCAGGCCCAATCTGCCGATCTGGAACCTGATGATGAAAAACGTCTATTCCCTGGGATCTGGTACCTTACAACAACAGGGATTTACCCTTAATGTGCTTTACGATGAGCCTGGCGGAGCCGCTAAGAACTATCTGCCTTTCGGAGATGCCAACACCAAAGGGCAACCCGTTATTAGCCTGGTTGGCTTGGACAGATTGAACAGCAACAATGATCCCCAGCCGGACGGGCAGTTTGACTTTATTCCCAATTTTACGGTGTTGCCTCAATTTTCTAAAATCATCTTCCCGATACTACAACCTTTCGGCAGGGATCTGGCCAATATCATTTATAACGGCAACCCTCCCCAGGGAGCCCAGGATACACTGTTTTACACTATGTATGATTCCGTGCAATTCTATGCACAGAACACACCCCAAAAAGATAGGTTTGAGATAAAGGGTTCTTATAAAGGAACCTCTTCCAACCAGGTAAGCCTGGGCGCTTTCAATATTCCCCCTGGTTCGGTGACCGTCACTTCAGGAGGCACCACCCTCAAGGAAGGCGTGGACTATCAGGTAGATTATAGCCTGGGTACGGTAAGGATCCTCAATCAGTCCATATTGAACTCTGGCATCCCGGTAAATGTGCAGTATGAGAATAATGGCAGCTATGGGTTACAACAGCGAAACTTCATGGGGCTAAGGCTGGATTACCAGGTCAATCAGAAACTGGCCTTGGGAGCCACCTTTGAAAAACTAGCGGAGCGACCGTATTACACCAAGGTGCAATACGGGGAAGATCCTATAAACAACGCCATGATTGGCTTTGACGCCAATTATAATTCGGATTTCCCCCGCATGACCAAGTGGTTGAACTCTTTATATCCAACAACGGCGGGCTCCACGATCCAAATGCATGGAGAGGTAGCCCATCTGATACCCGGGCATCCTGCCCAGATCGGGAAAGGTACGAACGGGGCCGTGTACATTGACGATTTTGAAGCTTCTTCCTCAGGTATAGACATGCGCTTCCCCTTTACCAGCTGGGCTGCTGCTTCCACACCCTATGGTGCAAAGGATCCCAACGGTAACCCCATGTTTACCGAGGCGGCGCTCAATGATAATCTGGACTACGGCAAGAACAGGGCTAGGCTGGCCTGGTATAATATTGAAACCACTTTGCAGGATCCCAATAGCCCGGACAATCCCCTGAAAGGAAATCTGGTGGCCTTGTCCGATCCCCGTGTACGGCCCGTGGCTTATCAGGAACTATTTCCTCAACAGACGACAGACATAGGGCAAAACCAACTCGTGACCTTTGACCTGGCTTACTATCCGACAGCCAGGGGCCAATATAACTACGACTTTGCCAATGTGAACAACAATGGTAGCCTGACCAACCCCCTGACGAGATGGGGTGGTATTATGCGTTCCCTGGATCAGACGGATTTCCAGACGGGTAATATCCAATACATCGAATTCTGGTTACAAGATCCATTTATCACCAACCCTACCTCCAATGGGGGGCGCCTATATTTCAACCTGGGTAATATATCGGAAGACATCTTAAAAGATGGAAAGCACTTTTTCGAAAATGGATTGAGTACGCCGGTTAATCCTGCTCCCCAGGATACGTCCATCTGGGGTAATGTGCCCAGGAACCCCATCCAGATCACCAATGCCTTTAGCAATGATCCCACGGAAAGGCCCTATCAGGATATAGGATTGGATGGGATGAACGACGCGCAGGAAGCCCAGTTAAGAGGGCCCTATCTCACCTCTTTGGCAAGTAAAGTCAACGCCGCTGCACTGGCTGCTGCCCAGGCTGACCCTTCTTCGGATGACTACGTAAATTACAGGGACGCCCGTTACGATGCGTATAACGCCAGCATCCTCAACAGGTATAAACTATACAACAATACAGAAGGCAACTCTCCCATACAGAACTCCAATGCCACCTATTCGTCGGCAGCTACACTTTACCCCGATAATGAAGACCTCAACGGAGACAACACCATGAATACGGATGAGGAATACTTCCAGTACCACGTTGAACTGCATGTCCCTGGAGATTCAAGGATGCAGATCGGTCAGAACTTCATTACCGACAGGAGGAATGTTACCGTAACGCTTTTGGACGGGCAATCAGAAACGGAAGTCTGGTATCAATTCAGGATTCCTATCAACTCCTATGAAACCAAAGTGGGGAACCTACCGGACTTCTCTTCCATCCAGTTCATGCGCATGTACATGACCAACTTTCAGGATACGGCAACCGTATTGCGCTTTGCGGAGTTGGAGCTGGTCCGTAACCAATGGGTGAATTACGGATACCGGGTTGACTCCAGCGGTACATATGATACCGTAACCAATACCCAAAGTACCACCTTCAATGTGACTGCCGTAAACATTGAACAGGATGACCAGCGTAGCCCCATTCCTTACGTTATTCCTCCTGGGGTAGAACGCCAGCAGATACTGTCCACCAATAACGTGACGCTGTTGCAGAATGAACAGTCCATGTCCCTGCAGATTTATAACCTTCAATCCGGAGACAGCCGTGCCGTATACAAAACAGTGAGTCTGGACTTGAGACAGTATACCACCTTACAAATGTTCCTGCACTGCGAAGCCGCCAATGGGCAAAGTCTGTCCAACGGTCAGGCAACGGCAGTCATCCGTATAGGGCAGGACTTTGTGAACAACTATTACCAGATCACCATCCCGCTACAGGTGACCCCACCTGGATCCAGCATCGACACGGTGGTGTGGCCCACCCTCAATAACCTGCAATTGAGCCTTCAGGACCTGGTTCAACTCAAACTGAATCGTAAAGGGCCTATTACCTCCCTATACTCCGTAGAAGAACCAAACGGCATTCGCTATGGCGTGATGGGTGTGCCTAACCTGGCCCAGGTGCAGGGGGTACTGATCGGTGTTCAGAACCTTTCACCCTCTATCATCAGTACAGAAGTATGGGCGGATGAATTGAGGCTGACGGGGCTCAATGAACACGGCGGTTATGCGGCTACCGGAAGAGTGGACGTGAAGTTGGCTGACCTGGGAACGATGACTGCTTCTGGATCCATAAAGACCATAGGCTGGGGAAGTATTGACCAGAATGTTGCCCAACGTAACCTGGCTACCACGTCCCAAATGGATATTTCCTCTACCCTGGAATTAGGTAAACTGCTTCCTGCCAAAGCCAATATATCGGTGCCCTTCTTTGGCGACTATTCCCAAACCGTCATCACGCCCGAATACGACCCCTTTGATCAGGATGTGACCCTCAAACAGGAATATGGAATATACAAGGGTAAGCAAGCAAAGGATTCCATTAAGAATTATGCAATGGAAGTGCAGACCCTCAAAACCATCAACTTCACCAATGTAAAAAAATTAAAGCGGGCTGGAAAGAAAGCGAAGATATTTGACATCACCAATATTGACCTCAGCTTCTCCTATACCCAGGGGAATCACCATAGCCCGACCTTATCGGAGGATTTCCTGAAAAAGTATTATGCGGGCATAGGGTATACCTATAATGGTACGCCCAAATACTGGCAACCGTTCAAGAAATTAAAAAAGAAATCCCATTGGTGGGACGCAGTAAGAGATTTCAATCTGGGCCCTAAACCTACCCAGTTACTTTTCCGCTATGACGTCAACCGGCAGTTTGGGGTGCAGCAGGCCCGAAATGTTTTGGTGCCCGGGGTAACGGATTCCAATTATACGATCCCGGAGACTTTCAATAAATACTTCACGATCGCCAAAACCTATGGGGTTGGTTGGGACATCACCAAGTCCATCAATGTTTCCATACAAGCCCTCGACTCAGCCAGGGTAGATGAACCGGATGGACGTATTGATACCCGGCATAAAAGGGACAGCGTATTTCGTAATTTCCTCAAAGGAGGCAGAAATACGATGTGGAAACAAAACACCAACATCACTTACACCCTCCCCACGCTGAAGATACCGGCGATAAACTGGACCAATATCTCCTTTGGCTATCAGGCTACTTATCAGTGGACGGCGGCTTCCCAGTTGGAAGAAGAACTAGGCCTTAACCTGGGTAGTGTGATTCAGAATACGTCGATACGTTCTGCCAAACTAGGTCTGGACATGAAGACGTTGTACGACAAGGTTAAGTTCTTCCGAAACCTGGATGCCTTGACCATGGCTCAGAACGCATCGTCCAATCAAAAGGCAGATACGTCTAAAAATAAGAAAGCCACCCCTTCCAGACCCACGGGTCCGGCCATCACAGGACTGGCCAATAATAAGATGGCAGCCTTCTTTGGTCGACTGGTGACCATGGTAAGGACCATGAACATGACGTATTCGGAGAGTTATTCCACCTACCTGCCTGGATTTACCGACAGTGCGGTGGCCTTTGGTGGGGACTGGAAAACAGGGGCCCCCGGCGTAGGATTTACCTTCGGATCCCAACCCGATGCACATTGGTTAACCAAAGCGGCAGATCAGGGATGGTTGACCAGGGATACCTCCTTTAACCAAATGTTGCAGCAAACCTATGATCAGGAATTGGCTGCCAGTGCAACGCTTACGCCCATAAGGGATTTGAATATTACCCTTAACATCAGTAAGTCTTATCAAAAGAACTTTTCCATGTTGTTTAAGGACACCTTGGGAAATGGGGTGTTTGATCAGTTAAGTCCCTATGTCAATGGCGGTTTCTCGGTGTCATACATTGGCATCAAAACCTTATTTAAGTCCTACAACCCTAACGTATCCTCTCCCGAGTTCCTGACTTTCCAGACCAACAGGACCACCTTGTCTCAACGTATGGCTAATGCCAATCCTTACAGTTCCGGATTCTTCCCCGTGGCAGGTTATTATAAAGGATATGGTCAATATGCCCAGGACGTATTGGTGCCGTCCTTCATTGCCGCTTATACCGGACAAGATCCAAACAAGGTGGCGTTATTGGGGCAGCAGAATTCCACCATCAAGACAGATCCCTTTTCCGGATACAAACCATTGCCTAACTGGAACATTTCCTATGCTGGATTGACAAGGATTCCAGCCATAGGTGACCTGTTCAGAACCCTGACCCTGACGGATAACTACTCAGGAAGCCTTTCTATGAGTGGCTTCTCTTCCAACCTTACCTATAGCGATCCCATGGGGTACGGGATGCCCGGATTTATAGATACTACTTCAGGGAATTTTGTGCCTTATTTCTATGTGCCCAATACCACCATCACCGAACAGTTCAATCCATTGATCGGGATCAATGCCCTGACAAAAAACGGAACGGGATTTCAATTCTCTTATGTGAAGGGTAGGGCGGTGTCTTTGAGTCTGGTCAACTATCAGGTATCAGAAGTGCACAACTCCGGATTCACCATAGGCGCTACCTATAAGAAAAAGGGCATATTGCTGCCCTTTAAAGTGCCTTTCTCCGGAAAGGACACGCATAGATTGGACAATGACATGATCTTTAAGCTGGATGTAAGCATCATCAATAACTCCACTTCCAATTCTATCCTGGATCAGAACCTGACCACGCCGGTGGCGGGTAACAAGACCATCAATATAGCGCCATCCATCGATTACGCTGTCAATAAGAAAATAGACTTCCGTTTGTACTTCAAACAGACCAGGATCATCCCATACATATCCTCCTCCCCTCCTTCGGTGAATACCCAGGGCGGTATAGAGTTTAAGGTCAGCCTGGCTAAATAGGACTATTTCTTATAGAAATACATAGAGTTAGCTTGTTGGGTACAGGTCAGCACCAGGTCATTGATACAAACATGCGCCGGGAGGGTGGAGGTGTAGTAAATCACATCAGCCACATCCTTTGCCGACAATGCTTCAATACCTGTATATACTGAAGTGGCCGTAGACGCATCTCCTTTAAAACGAACCAAAGAAAATTCGGTTTCTGCTGCACCAGGATGAATGGCTGTTACTTTAATACCATGGCGGAGCAGGTCTATGCGCATGGCTTGACTGAGGGCGCCCACGGAGAATTTAGTGGCGCAATACACGTTTCCTTTCTCATATACTTCTTTGCCTGCAGTGGATCCCAGGTTAATAATATGGCCCTTGTTTCTGGAGGTCATCAATGGCAGTACAGCCCGGCTTACATACAATAATCCTTTGACATTGGTGTCGATCATGGTTTCCCAATCATCCATATTGGCCTGATCGAAATAGTCCCTGCCCAGGGCTAGCCCTGCGTTATTGATCAATACGTCTATTTCTTGCCAATCAGCGCTCAGTCCCTGAACCGCGGCAAACACAGCGGCCTTATCTTGCACATCAAAGTCCAAGGGCAGCAAACGCACCCCATGGGTTGATTGAATGCGCTGTTGAAGGGCCTCCAGCCTACCGGCTCTTCTTCCCGTTGCAATGACGTCATAGCCTTCGGAGGCGAACCGGTATGCGCAGGCTTCTCCAAATCCTGATGAAGCTCCGGTAATAAAAACGATCTTGTTCATATGTTCAAATAATGTTTATCTGATTAAGATTACGGTGCCTTTTTTATTCAGGGTATTTCCCAGGTAATCGACACCGGAGGCCATCCAAACATAAGCGCCGGTTGCCGAAGGCTTACCATTATAGGTGCCATCCCAACCTTGCTCAACATCAGCAGTCCAAAATATCTCCTGACCCCAGCGATTAAATATCCTGAAATAAGTAAAGTGCGCTATGCCCACCGCCAATACTTTGAATAGGTCATTGTGACCGTCGTTGTTGGGGGTAAAAGCACTGGGCACAAAGATATCCGGATTTGTGTTGAAAACGGTGACGTGTACGGAGTCCAGTGCAAAACAGCCTTGGGGTGTGCTGATTTTGACCAGGTAAGTGATGCTGTCGGTAAGTTGTGCAATGGGGTCGTCAATGCTTGGATTATTCAATCCGGTAGCGGGATACCAGGAGTAAACCTGACCGCCGGAGGCCCGGAGTTGCAGGGGTTGTCCTACAACAATCGCGGTATCATCAGTTATGGTTGGGACTATTGGGGGGATAACGGTCAGGGTCAATGTATCATATACCGGTTTGGGGCATAAGCCATTTCCATAACCAGCCACGATATAGGTCAGGGTGCTGGGCGGATCCGCTTCCACGTCGGCGGTATGGTCTTCATTCAGTGACAAATCCGGGGACCAGAGATAGCGCACCGCGTCTCCGCCCGTTACCCTGAGCAGGGCGGTGTCCCCGTAACAAATCGAAGTATCCCCGGAAACCAATAAGGTAGGGTAAGGGGCCGTTTGAACGGTGATCGTGCCTATGGCGGGAACGCAGGTGCCGATAGAAGCAGTTACGGTATACTGGGTGGTTTGCTGGGGCCTGGCAATAGGATCTGCCAAGGCAGAATCATTGAGGGTGGCAGCCGGAGTCCATAAAAATGCGGCGGCATTACCAGTTGCCCTGAGTTGAGCGCTATCCCCTGCGCACACCAGCGTGTCCGGTGAAAGCGACAGGTCTACCTGGTGGACGACGTTGATATTGACCGAATCCGTGTTGAAGCAACCCGGTGCGTAGGTAAGGGTAACGGTGTAGGTCGTGGATTGCTGCGGATGGACCAGGGGGGAATCGATGGTGGTGCTGCTGATATAATAGTCTGGACTCCAACTAAAGCTGCCCGTGCCAGTGGCCCCTAACCGAAGTGTATCCAGGTAACATAGGGACGTATCTCTGGAAACACTTAATGGAGGTTTGGTGAACAAGGTAATGGGTCCTGTAACAGTGTCCAGGCAGCCTTTGGACGTTCCCACGAATAAAGTGACCGTGAACGTTCCCGTATCTGGATATTGATAAGTGGGATTGGCTATAAGGGAAGTATCACCCAAACTGGCCGGATCTCCAAAATTCCAATGCCAGTAATCAACTTTACCATAAGCCGCTGAGGAGGTATCGGTAAAGGTGACGGGCAATCCCGCACATCCGAATACAGCCTTGAAACCCGGATAAAATCCGGGATATACACCCACCTGCATGACGGCCGTATCTGTGCATTCCTGGTTCTTGTTGACTATCAGGGTAACCGTATAGGTGCCCGTATCGGCATACCTGTAGGTCGGGCTAGCCGCCGTAGACGTATCTCCCGCGAGACCGGCCACGCCAAAATTCCAGTAATAGTTGGTGATGGTAGAAGAGTTGGTCAGGTTGCTGAAAGAAACGGAATTACTGTCGCAGTTATAGGTGGAAGTTGGTAGGGTCGCATCCGGATAATCGCAGGAGGTTACCAGCAAAATAAAATCCTTACGATCCGTGTTGATGATGACGCCATTCCTCCATTCATTGACGCATACACTTACGACATAGGCTCCGGCATTGGGCGCTATGCCTGAAATAATACCGGAAACAGGGTTGATGGTTGCTTTTGATCCCAAAGGCGCCGTCCCACTGAATCCGGTCGTGTAGGTCACCGGATAGTAATAGGGAGATGAGGAACTGGGGTCGGAGGGAATGATGGCGTTGGCATCAGTGGCTGCCCCTCGGTTAAAGGCACTGCAAAAGTAATAGGAGAGGGAATCGTGATCAGGGTCCGTCGCACTGAAATCCAGGGAAAATTGCCTGTTTTGACAGACCAAAACGGTATCAGTCAGGCCAAACTGAGGGCTATTGTTCACGCCACTAATACCCAATGCATTGGTCCCGGGTATGGTGACAATAAAGGTTGCTCCTTCACCATAAGCCCCCCCTGAGCCAGGCAACATGGGCTGCACGACGTTTACGATGGTGGACGTTCGGCAACAAGTTTGAAAGGCGGCTATATATCCTTCCGGGCTACTGGGCAGGTCCGTGGTAAAGCTGTAGGACGCAACCTGATAACAAACTTCAGGAGGATCGACGATGCAGGGGGAAACCTTTTGCAGGGAAATGATTTGATATTTGGAGCTGTCTACGGTAAAGGAATTAAATACCTGTGAAGTTGCCGTGCTGAAAACAGCAATGATAACAGAAGCCGGCAGAGGAGCGGGCATTTGACCATTGACCGCAGCAGGATTACACTGCCGGAACAAACGAAGGGTGATGGTATAATTCATGCTCCCTGGGACGCTCCCCGGACCATTGGTGGTATAGTACATCTCTCCTCCCGCGATATGGGAGGCCAGGGCTGCCTGCCCACTGCCCAGCAACAGTGCACCTAGAAGAACAAATACAGCCCAACCCTTCATATCAGTTAGTATATATAAGACAGATATTCATTGATGGCGCGGTTTGCACCGGAGATGTCTTCCCACATGCCCATATGTGCCGCATTTTCCAAAACCGTTACAAAGCCCATGATTGGCATGGAAGCCATTTGCAGGCTCTCCTTCAATGGAATGACTACATCCATGGCGCCACAAATGATCAACACGGGGATCTTGCTCTGAGAAAGAACAGTGCTTCTGTCTGGTCTTTGCATCATGGCTTCATAATATCCAATCAAGGCTTCCGGTTTAAAAGCCTCATTCCTTCTCAGCAGGGCCGCCAATTCTTCCGGGTGCGCTTGCTTGTACACTTCCGAAAAAAGGTTGGGGGTACTTTGCTTCACAAAAGGAACCACTCCATTTTCCCTGATAAACGCTATTCCCTTCCTTCTCGTTTGCCGCTTTTCTTCTGAATCGCTGTAAGCGGTTGAGTGAAATAAGCCATAGCCTTTGAGCAAATGCGGATAGGCCTCTGCAAAAGCCAAGGTAACATAACCACCCATGGAATGCCCTATCATGCAGCATTGCTCTATGCGTTCATGGAGCAGTAAGGCGTAAATGAGTTCAGCTAAGGACTCCATGGAAGGAGGGTGGTTTCCTAAGGGGGAAAGACCACTTCCAGGCCAGTCTACAGCGATGACCCTGTAGGCTTCAGCCAAGGCTGCCACCTGGTGTTTCCACACAATGCCATCTTCAGCAAAACCATGAAGGAATACGACAACCGGCCCATTTCCGGTATCCTCGTAGGCAAGGTTGACGTGTGGGAGGGTTAGCGTTTTCATCATAAAAATAGGTTATAGATTAGATCAGGTCAATAGATTTTTCGCGCGCTTGTTCCTGATCCGGGACAGGATAGAAGCCCCCTGCGCCAGTACGGTCCAGATAATGGCCAGCATCGATATCCAATCTCCCAGTCTGACGTATAAGGTCATTACTGTTTCTGGCGGCAAATTCATTTTAATAACCGACTGCGTATCCCAGGGTTGGGGGTTGTATACCTTACCCAGGGGATCAATAAAGCAAGATATGCCGGTATTGGCACTCCTGGCGACCCATCTTCTGGTTTCAATGGCCCTCAACCGGGCATATTGCTCGTGTTGACGGTAGCCTTGGGTGTTTCCCCACCAACCATCGTTGGTTATGATGGCCAGCAGGTTCGCTCCATTGCGTACATATCCGGTGACATAAGCGCTATAGATGCTTTCATAGCAGATGATAGGGGCGATGCGGTAGCCTTGTGGCGTAGACGGGAAAACGATACGTTCCGTCCCCCTGCCATAGGTTCCTGTGGTTCCGCCCAGATCCAGGGAATACTTATCCAGAAATCCGAATAACCACTGGTAAGGCATGATTTCCGCCCCCGGCACTAGTTTACCCTTATGGTAAAAGGTGATGGCCTGGGTACTATCCGTTTGAATCGCAGTGTTGTATTCCTCCAGGTTTCTTCCCGTAGCCGAATCGAAGCGCATAGCCAGGGTGAAGGTATCCTTGGGCAGGTATTGAAATCCAGCCAAGCCAGTCAGCAGCTTTACCTTAGAATGCCTTTTGACAAAGGCTTGAAGCGGCTTTAGCATAGGTGCTTTCCAGAAACGAGGCTCGTTGACTTCAAAAGGAATGGCGGTTTCGGGCCAAATGACCACATCGGTATTTGAATCTATGGCCGACTCACTTAAGGAAATCAATTGGGCTAACTGGGCAGCA
>CAJCIQ010000259.1 GCA_903970475.1 Beijerinckiaceae bacterium | reverse complement strand
CCAGGATAGCCGGATATGGGCTTATTAAGGCAAGGAAAGGTCCCATTAGATTGGGCAGTCCTTTGGGTTCAGGGGCGACGTGAGACCTTACTTTGGGTTCCTTTGTGCTGGTTTCTACATCACCATCATTTGAACCATTTTTAATGACCGGGTTATACCCGTTTTTTAGGTTTTCTTCTTCATCGTTTAAATAGATGCGGGCCATTTGTACGCGCTCATTCCAGGAACTATACTGGTTTAGATCGCCAGCCCAAGTAATAGGATGGCCGACCTTTTTACCCTGTTTATCCAACTTAGGATTTTTAGGGTCGTAGAACCGGTAGCGGACCTCCCAAGGTACTAATACTGTTTTTTCATTTTTTTGCCAACCCGATGGATAAATGGCAGGTTTGGATGCTTTACAGCCATTGGGCAAATACAACGTTTTTCTAGCCATGATGTGGTCTATTTGCGCCCCAACTGTTCGCCCAACTGTTCGCTTAAGTGTTCGCCAAAGTGTTACTTAAGTGTTCGCTAAGTGTTCGCCGGGGCTGGTTAAAGCCCACTATTCCGTCTTGACTAAAGAAGTTATTGAGGTATTTTCCTGCCAATTCAGGGCAAAAAAAATAGGTAAAACATAGTACAGCACTATATTCTACCTAAGGGAGACAAAAATACAATTTTATTGAGCGGAAGACCGGGCTCGAACCGGCCACCTACAGCTTGGGAAGCTGTCGCTCTACCAGATGAGCTACTTCCGCGATACGCTTTACACTATACTTTGCAAAGCAGGGTATCTTTTTGCCAGCCAACTATCCTTTACGGGGATCAACCAATTGTCGAGCAACTCCTGCTTTGTTCCCGCAATATTATTAAAATAAATGGTATCGGCGTGAATAAATCCATTTTTAATGGCGTAGTCTATCTGGGACAAGGGCACCATTTGCACTTTGCCATCGATGCCGAAGGCCAACATTTGACGGTCGAATAGATTCACCTGGAAATGCCGCTCCACTTCCTTTATGAAACGTACGGAGCTGTCTGTGCTGCATCCACTCACACCGGCGTGCGTTTCATCAGCCATGAGGATAATGAATTGGCCAAAAAACAAGTTCGAATACCCTTTGACATCCGCGCCATGGCTGGTCCAGGCTTCTACAAACTGGTTCATCATGTCTTCCAGGTCCAGGGCTTCTGAAAACCGGAATGGACGGCTACTTTGGTAAATCCATACCCTGGAGGATGGATCGAATTCAGCGGGGACTAATTCTTTATAAGATAAATCGTTTGTCATATATTGATCGTTTGTTGCGCTGCCGCGCCGGGTCAAGGCAATGACACCCTAAATCACGCTAGCGAAGCCGCCACCAGTTCTACCACATCAAAGACGGTTACTTCTTCTTCCTTTTCATTCTTTTTCACGCCATCGGTAAGCATCGTATTACAAAAAGGACAGGCGGCCGCCACTACTTTAGCACCAGTGGCGAGTGCCTGTTCTGTTCTCTGCCAGTTCACCCTGGAAGTACCTGCTTCTTCTTCCTTAAACATTTGTGCGCCTCCGGCACCGCAACACAGGCCACGGGACCGGCAGGATTTCATTTCCACCAGCTCAGCATCTAAGGCTTCCAGCACTTTACGGGGCGCTTCATAAACATCATTTGCCCTCCCTAAATAACAGGAGTCATGATAGGTAACCTTTTTGCCCTTGTAACTACCCCCTTCCTTTAATTTCAACTTCCCATCATTAATGAGTTGCTGTAGCAAGGTCGTGTGGTGAATGACCTCATAGTTTCCGCCTAATGCGGGATATTCGTTTTTAAGGGTGTTGAAACAGTGAGGGCAAGCGGTTACGATTTTTTTGATACCGTACCCATTCAGAACTTGAATGTTATTATAGGCCATCATCTGGAATAAGAACTCATTGCCGGCCCTGCGCGCAGGGTCTCCCGTGCAGTTCTCTTCAGAACCTAAAATGGCAAAACGAATCCCCGCTGCTTTCAGGATTAAAGCCAGGGCCTTCGTGATTTTCTGAGCCCTTTGATCAAAACTGCCGGCACAGCCTACCCAAAATAATACCTCCGGGGTTTCCCCGCTTGCACTCATTTCGGCCATGGTCTGAATGGACATAGGTCAAATTTTGCATAAAACTATAGCAAAATGATGGAAGCGTACCTGTAAATTTGCAGGAATCTATGCTGTATGTACCTACGCCTGTTATTGCTCGTTGCCGGAATCTCTATGAACCTGGGCTTGATGGCCCAGCAATATAAAGCCCTGGGAGACAGCTCTTCCGTGGGATTTAAAATCAAGAATTTCGGCGTATCCGTATCGGGTTCCATCAAAGGGCTACAAGGCTCCGTTAAGTTCGATCCCCAGCACCTGGATGCATGCAACTTTGACGTATCTGTACAAACCTCCACTGTAAATACAGGCATAGAGATGAGGGATAACCACCTCAAGAAAGAGGAATACCTTTCTGTGGACGCCTTCCCCAAAATCACCTTTGTCTCTACTAAAGTGACCAGTTCCAATAAAGACGGTTACCTATTTATGTTTGGGAACCTGACCATAAAGGGGGTTACCAAAGCCATCAGTTTTCCCTTTAAGGCAGTGGCTAGCGGTAGCGGATACCTGTTTACCGGCTCCTTTACCATCAACCGTAAGGACTACACAGTGGGTGGCTCCAGTATCTCCATGTCAGACAATGTTGAAGTGGACCTGAAAGTACTCGCTCAATGATCTGGAACTTTATTTATGTTTTTGGCGTAGGTCTTTTCGTGAGCTTTATGGGGACCCTTCCTTTGGGCACCCTCAACGTGGCGGCCATGCAAATAGCCACCAGCGAAAATGTGAAGGCTGGGGTGCGATTTTCCCTGGGGGTGGTCTGTGTGGAGATCATATACCTTCGTCTGTCTTTGAATGGCGTAGGCTGGCTGGTGCAGCATCCGGTGCTTTATTACTGGCTCCAATGGCTGACCGTGGCCCTGTTGGTTGCCCTTACCTTATTTACCTTCCGTGCCGCCTTTCACACCCATAAGAACAAAAACGTCCTGCTTAATAATAAGATGAACAAATTCTGGTTGGGCGTTGTCATGAGCGCGATTAACCCAGCAACGCTGCCCTTCTGGTTTGGCTGGACCTCCTATCTGATGACCAACAGGGTGCTCCTGCCCAAGGCCTCCGAGTTCAATATCTTCACTTTGGGCGCTGGGATTGGGACTGTCCTGGGGCTGGGTATATTCGTTTATGGGGGGAATTATGTGGTGAAGCGGCTCAATGCCAATCAAAAGAAACTGGATATATTTATCGGTTGCATCTTCGCTATTACCGCCCTCATTCAGGCTTATAAGGTGATGTACCCCCATGGCCTGCTGAAATAAAAAACCCGCAGAAGCGCTAGGCCGCTGCGGGTAATAAAAAGGGGAGACTACATTAAAACATTGGCCCGTTGCCGCGGGGTTGGGGCAGGTCCTTACGGGGCAACTCATCCGCCCTCATGGCCGTCTGATAAACGAAGAGCGCAACGATGGCGGCTGCTTGTTTGAGGTCATCGGGTTGGAGGTGATCGTAAGAATCCATGTTGCTGTGGTGGGTCCTGGTACCATATTCAATAGGATCCTGAATGAATTGGAAGCCGGGGATACCCACCGCATCAAAGGATACGTGGTCAGTGCTTCCGGTATTGCGAATGGTCAGCGTTGAGGCGCCCAGGTCCGCAAAAGGAGCCAGCCATTGGGCAAAGATGGGCCTTACTTTCTCATTGCCTTGCAGGTAAACGCCACGGATTTTACCGCTGCCATTGTCCAGGTTATAATAGGCAGAAACTTTTGCCTGATCAGGGGTCAACTGCATGGTGGCTGGGTCTCCGAAGTGATTTTTGACATAACCCCTGGAGCCAAACAGGCCTTCTTCTTCCCCACTCCAGAGTACGATGCGGATAGTCCTTTTGGGCTTAATATTCAAGGCTTTTAAGATGCGCACCGCTTCCAGCATGACGGCTGAACCCGCGGCATTATCGGTAGCGCCAGTGGAGGAATGCCAGGAGTCCAGGTGACCACCCAACATGACGATCTGGTCTTTAAGTGTAGGGTCTGTTCCGGGAATTTCACCAACCACGTTATAGCCCTTTTTGTCGTCGGAGATCATTTTGGATTTCACGTCTCCTTCCAGGGTTACGGGAATACCGGCTTTCACCAGCCTTAAAATCCTATGATAGTCTTCTGCACTGAGGACCATATCGAGTACGCTGGCGGGGGAGTTCTGGGCATTCTGACCAGCACCTTGGACGAATAGGGTACCATCTTTACCACGCACGGTCATACTGAGTACCATCAAAGCACCTTCTTCTCTCAGGAACTGGGCTTGCTGGCGGGCAAATAGTCCCCTCGTGCGGAATTGAGCCCGCATAGCAGAGTCTCCCATTCTCGGTCCACGCTGGGGCATGGGTTCCTGCAATTTGACCAGGTCTGAGTCCTGGTAACGGGTAGCTTCCGGGGTATAGGAAGGTTTTATGGTATCCTGGTTGGGGAAGATGACGATTTTACCAGCGAGTTTGCCTTTATAAGCCAGCAATCCTAAGGAGTCCTTGGCGTCTACCAATACCACTTCACCGCTTACCGGTCCATTGGTAGAGGCTGTCCAGGCCTTGGGATAAGCCAGCAGGGGCTGGTAATAGGGTAATTTGAGGGCCAGGTAGGACTTTTCGAGTTCCCAGCTACTGCCGAAATCACCCCAGGGTTCCAGGGCCGTATTGCTCAATCCCCATTTGCTCAATGAGGTTTTAGCCCAATTGGCTGCCCTGAAAAAGCCCGGAGAGCTGGTCAGGCGGGGACCACTCACATCGGTCAGGTAAAAAGCAATGTCCATAACCTGAGACTGGTTGAAGGCCTGGTCCCTGATTTGGGAAACAATGGAAGGATCGGGTTGGTCCTGGGCTTTAAGTTCCTCGCCCACGAACATAGTGGCACCTGAAAGCATCAGGGCCAGTGCATAACTGCTTTTTCTCATGTCAGTTGAAA
>CAJCIQ010000258.1 GCA_903970475.1 Beijerinckiaceae bacterium | reverse complement strand
TACACATTCACCCGGAACTCAGGCGTACTAGACTTACCCCTTCTGGTTTTAATGTACACCACCCCGTTGGCTCCCCTGGAACCCCAGGCCGCTGTCGCAACCGCATCTTTTTGAACATCTATGGATTCTATATCATTCAGATTGATACCTGCCAGATAATTGGTGCCGGTCAGGTCTCCATTGGCATTACTGATATCATCCGGATCGACGGGTACTCCATCTATGACGTATAGGGGGCCACTCAATGCCTGAGCCTGGGAAGCATTTTGATTACCACCTAGATTGGTATTGACCTTACTGTTGCCCCGCACAACAATCGTAGGGGCCGTACCCGGCTCCCCGGAAGTGATCTGGACATTCAAGCCTGCTACCCTACCCTGCAATGCCTCATCCAGACTTGCAACAGGCGTGTTTAGTATCTCGTTTCCACTCACAGAAGAAATCGCCGCAGTCGTTGTCCTCCTGGATTGAACCTGGGTACCTACGATGACCACGTCCGCTACCTTCTGCTGAGCAGCTTTGAGGATGACTTTCAATTCTGATTTATTAGCTACTGAAATGCGCTGAGGCTTGTATCCCAGGTAAGACAGCACGAGCGTATCCCGGTCATCGACCGTAATATGGAAAGCTCCTTTCCGGTCTGTCACTGTACCCAATTGCTTGCCCGCGATGACTATTGAAACGCCTTCCAGTGGATCGCCCTGTTCATTACTAACCTTGCCGGTGATGACCCTGGCGGGTTGGGCAATCATGGCAACCGGAGCAGACTCCATTGCCTTCTTCCTGGTAACCACAATGGTCCTTGCCTCCAGGGAGTAGGTAAGGCCGTCCGAATCCAGGGCATCAGAAAGCACTTCTCCAATAGAGGCGCCCTTTACCGAAAAGGAAACCGGAGCAGCCTTTTCCAGTATGGCATAATCGCAAAAGACGACATACCCCGTTTGCTTATGTATCCAGGAAAAGACAGACTGAAGGCTGGCTTGTTTGAAGGAGCCAGTCAGGTTCTGAGCAAACCCACCTGCCCTGCTCTCCATCACGCAGAAAAGGAGAAAGAAAGTCAAAACCCTGGCCAAAGGAGCCACGGTGTTGAAAAGAAATGGCCTGCCACCCGGTGGACGGCCAATTGCAGCAATTTTCATAATGACAGTTTGGTAAGTGATTATATTAGTTAGGATTCCTATTTTACATATGCATGAAGGCTCTGTTTGGACAAACCCGGTCCATTAAACGATTCCAGTGAACTTTGATAGGTGATTATTGATTTTCCGACAATGAAGTAACCGTAATATCCCTCCCTTCTACATTGAAACGGACCCCTGTCCGCTCCAGTATCGATAAAACCTGTGAAAGGGGCAGGCCTTTTTGAATCCCCCCATAAAAACGCTTGCCTGTTGTGGGTCCGGAGTAGTGAACTTCAATGTCGTACCAGCGCGCCAGTTGTCTCATAACCTCCTGTATGCCGGCCTGACGGTTATATAAAAACATGCCTTCTTTCCAGGCCACTGCCTCTTCTGTATCAGCAGGTTGAACATTCATTTTTCCATCGGCATGGTCCAGGGATGCCTCCTGGCCAGGCTTTAACAGGACCCCGGCACCCGATGCATCCAGCGCTTTGATAGAACCCTGAAGTAAGGTGCCCTTCGTATTTTCTTCGCCCTCATAAGCCATCAGATCAAAACTGGTTCCCAACACCTCCACTTGCATGTCAGCCGTGGATACCAAAAATGGTTTGCCGGGGTCGGAGGCTACCTCGAAGTAAGCCTCTCCTTCTAATTGAACCTTTCGTTCTTTTCCCACAAAAGCTGTGGGATAGGTTAATGTGCTAGCGGCGTTTAACCATACTTTTGATCCATCGGGCAGAACCACTTCGTACTGTCCTCCCTTGGGCGTGATCAGTTTATTAAAAGACACGTCCGCATCCCCTTTCGGGCCATTGTAGGACAGTTGTCCATCCTTGTCCTTCTTAACAGCAGTTCCACCTTCGCTCAACAGCATGCCATTCTTTGCGCTGTCCAGATTGATGGTCGTACCACCTCCCAACACCAGTAAGGCTTTGTTTCCACCAGGAAGAATATCCGAAGCCTTTCGCAAGGCCATTGTATTAGAAACCGGACGCCCTTCTCTTTTATACCATATTCCCACCGCACAAAGCAATATGGAGGCGGCTGCCAATAAAAGAATTTTATAGAGACGACGTTTGCCCGGATGGATGAATCCGTCATGCATTTTTTTTTCGCCGCCTTCTATTATGCGCGCATTCAAATCCAGAAAAATGCGCTTCCCCAACGACTCCATGGATAAATCCTCCTCCACCGACGAATCCAAATTCAGGTCCATCAAGCCTTTCACGAATTGCTCATGGTCGCTGTCTTGCAACCATTCCATAAATAGCTCCTTCTCCTCCGCGCTAAGCGTTCCATCCAGGTATTTTTGCAGCAATTCGTGGAAAGAGGGCATATACTATAAAGACTATAAAGTGAGTACAAACAAACAGCGCTTCTTTAACTTTTTTTGTCGAGTAGCCAAGGGGGATTTCACCCCAAGGCTCTCACAGCACTGGACGTGAGACTCTCACCTCATCCAGCGCTTCCAAGTTTAGGTTTCTTCCTTTTACCAAGCACAGGTGGTAGCAATGCCCAGTGAGCAAAAAG
>CAJCIQ010000257.1 GCA_903970475.1 Beijerinckiaceae bacterium | reverse complement strand
AGGCTTTGTATGGGGCCTCCTACCACTTTAAGTGCGATATAGGCGCATACACAAATCAATATCCAGAGGGGGGTATAGCGCATCAGGGCTGACCCCTGGTCGAGAAGGCCTACGCGAAGCTTGCGTGCAGGGTCCGCGTCTGTCGCCGGGTGTGCTGAACGCGTGGTCGTGGGGCCTGCCGTTGGTGCCGCTGCCGCTGTGTCTGCTGCCGACTTGCCCGCGCCGATGACCATACCCAGGGTGAAATAGCCAAAGTATAAAACAATCCTGCAAAGCTGGAAAGCAATAGGACCTATGCTAATCTAGGCACTACCGCCGAAGACCAATACCAGGGGCACAAATAAGATCAGGGTAAGGACATACCACCTTATGAAAAGCCCGGCAGGCTTTGAGGAAATGTTGCCGAGTTCCGCGTTCCACTTTTGGAAGGTGGGTAACCAGCGCCTGTATCCCCAACAGGCAATGGCGTTGAAGATAAACAGGATGCCGATAAACCAGGGAGGACCAGGAGGCCAGTGTTCAACGGTAAAGAAATCCAGGAAGAAGGCTTTCAGGTCGGTAACACCATGGAGCTCCTTCCATGCCGCCAGGTAACCCCATGGTATGATAAAGGTGACGGTAATAAGAAAGGGTATGAATAACCTTTTGGTTCTGTCGCTAAAGAATCGGCCTACCCCTTTCCTGGATATGGCAGGCAGTACAAAGATCCCGCTGATCAGAAACATCAGGGACATAAAGAATACGTCATTGAAGTCCTCGAAAACATCCAGGCCTTTGGAGTGGACCTGATCGATGATGGGATGGGTGGAGGCGGTGTATGCATGAAGGTCGAGGTGAGCAAAGGTGGTATAAGCCAAAGTAGCATGGTGGGCTACTACCAACAGGGTTATAAATCCCCTTAGGTTGTCCAACCAATAGGTACGGCCTTCTTTCATCTTATGTTTTGGTATTTAAACGATGCATGAAGAGTTTTGTTACAAGTGATTTTAATGCTTGTATCAAAACCGAACAAGTTTAAAGATAGGTATTATGATATCTATCATAAAATCAATATCTTATATTCCTGGTATTGGAATTGAACCTGGATAAGTAATTATCTGACATATGTTTAAAACCTATCTCAAGATTGCCTGGCGTAACCTGGTCCGGAATAAGGTCTTATCGTTCATAAATATATTCGGTCTTGCCCTGGGCATGGCCTTTACCATTCTTATAGGGCTATGGATCTGGTTTCAGTACAGTTATGACCGGTTCAACACCAATGCTGACAGGATCAGCCTTTCCATGAGACATATGGAGGGCAATGGACAAAAGTTAACGAGCGTTATCCAGGCATTGCCCTTATATAATGTGCTGAAGCAAAACTATCCGGGCATTGAGCGGATAAGTCGTATGGACCAGGGAGGTGATCATAGCCTTACGATCAGCCATAATAAATTCAATAAAAATGGGTTACTGGTAGATCCGGCATTTTTACAGATGTTTACTTTTCCAGCCTTGGAAGGAAATGTAAATACAGCTTTAAATGATCCTAATGCCATTGTATTAACGGAGTCGCTTGCCAAAACTATGTTTGGAGATGAGGATCCTATAGGTAAGATAATCCGGGTGGATGACCAGTACAATGCAAAAGTTAGTGCTGTACTGAGGGACGTTCCAAACAACTCCACGATTAGTTTTGAGTACCTGAGGCCATATGAGTGGGCTGCCCAACACGATGATAATGTAAAGGGCTCCCTGACTAACTGGAACAACAACTTTCTGTACATACTGGTAGAGCGGAAAAAGGGCGTCTCCCTGGATGCCTTAAATAAGCAACTAGCTCCTTTACTGACATCAGTGCCCACAGGTGAGAAGGTCGCTACCTTGTTCTTGTATCCATTATTAAGGCTGAACCTATATGGAGACTTCAAGGATTGGGTAGAGGTTGGTACTAAAATCGAATACGTGAGGATGTTTGGGATCATAGGCGTATTTATCCTGTTGATCGCCTGCATTAACTTCATGAACCTGAGTACAGCCCGCAGTGAACGCAGAAGCAGGGAGGTGGGTATTCGCAAAACGGTAGGCTCCAAAAGGAGACAGTTGGTTGCTCAATTCCTTACGGAATCCTTGCTTACTTCATTACTGGCCTTTGTCCTGGCCTTGGGTATCATTCAGTTATTATTGCCTTACTTGCAGGATATAGGATTTGATAACGTCCGGTTTTCTGTAAATAATATTGGGATCTTAGGCGTTGCACTGGGATTATGTTTGATGACAGGGCTAATAGCGGGGAGTTATCCTGCCGCTTACTTATCCTCTTTCAGACCCATAAAAGTATTAAAGGGTAAGTTCAAACAGGGCCGGCATTCGGTCCGTTTTAGGGAAGTATTGGTGGTATCCCAGTTTGTCATTTCCATTGGGCTGATCATCGCTACGACGGTAGTTATCCTTCAAATCGGGCACGCCAGGCACAGGCCTCTGGGATATGACCCCAATAACCTGATCAGCTTCGATGCTACGCCTGACCTGACTAAAAATTATTTCGCGCTTAAGCAGGAACTGGAGGCTTCCGGAAAAGTAGCATCGGTAACCCGTTCTTCAAGCGCCATGGCCTGGATCAGTAATGACTTTGGTCATTGGAGTTGGGAGGGGAAGGATCCCAATGCGATTATATCTGTGAAGACAGTCATGGTGGACTTTGACTATGAGCAGACCGCAGGTTTGCAGTTTGTGAGCGGAAGGCCACATTCCATGGCTTATAAGACGGACTCCACTGCCATTGTCCTCAATGAGGCGGCCGTTCAGATGATTGGCTATAAAGATCCGGTGGGTAAGACCATAAATCTGGGAGGGGACGTAAAGACGATCATAGGTGTAACCAAAAATGTACTGATGGAGGATCCCTTCAAGCCCGTTCCCCCCGCCATACTCCTGTTTAATCCTGGAAGCTGTGGTACTATTCTGGTGAGACTTAAAAACGGTGCAGATCTCCGATCTGATTTGGATATATTAAAACCCATTGTAGAAAAGTACGACCCCTCAGCCCCCTGGGCGTACCACTTTGCGGACAAATACTTTGAAGACAAGTTTGCCACCGAAAATCAGGTGGGTAAATTAAGCGGGCTATTTGCGGGCCTGGCTATTGTCATTTCTTGCATGGGCCTGTTTGGACTCGCCATGTTCATGGCTGAACGCCGGTCCAAGGAAATCAGCATACGCAAAGTCCTGGGTGCCACGGTAAGCAACCTGTGTGTGTTGATGTCCAGAGAGTTCTTCTGGTTGGTGTTGTTGGCCGCTCTGATAGCCTCCCCTATAGCCATGTGGTTCATGGACAATTGGCTGAAGCATTATGACTACAGAATTCAAATCTCCTGGTGGATTCCAGTCAGTACTGGTTTACTGGCTATCCTCATTGCCCTGGGAACGGTTAGTTTCCAAGCCCTCAGGGTGGCTAAGGCCAATCCCTCCAGGCATTTGAAGGACGAATAGGGCCGGTAAGCCCAGGGCCCCATGAATAGCCTCTAAAATCATATCTTTGCTCCTGCTTTTGGTTCTCTCTCCCCGACGGACCCGGCTGAATTTCGGCTGGAGTTGCAAAAGGGAGGAAGATTAAAAGGGAATCCGGTGTGAATCCGGAACTGTCCCGCAGCTGTAAACTCTTTTAACCTGGGCCCATCTCCGGTCACTGTTCCTAGAACGGGAAGACGGGGCCCCTAGGGGAGTAAGTCAGAAGACCTGCCAAAGGAATCATAGATCATAACTTTCGAGGAAAAAGGTTGTGGACATTAACTAAATCGGGAGAAGCCCTCAAGGGATCGTGCGTAGAAAAAAACAATCATGGTTTGCCCTCATCCGGCAATTATTACTGCTATGGCTGCTGGTAGAAGGCGGAGCTATGACGGGCTGGGCCCAGACGGCTCCTGGTACGCCGCGCGTGCAGATGGCACGGGGTGGGATGCCACGGGCGCAGACTGAACCGGCACGGGCGCAGACGGATACGTTGCGCGCGCCTGGGGATTCTGCACGGGTATTAAAAGAAGTCGTTGTTCGGGGACATAGTTTAACCGATAAGGATACTTCAGCGTCTCCGGCCCAGGTGCTTAAGGGGGCGGACCTTCAAAAATTGAATAGCCTTTCGGTGGCCGATGCGGTACGCTATTTCTCGGGCGTTCAACTGAAGGATTATGGTGGGGTTGGGGGGTTAAAAACGATTGATGTGCGTAGTCTGGGTACCAATCATACCGGCGTTTTTTATGACGGTGTTGAGCTGGGTAATGCGCAGAATGGACAGGTGGACCTGGGTAAATTTTCCCTGGATAATATTGAAGAGATTGACTTATAC
>CAJCIQ010000256.1 GCA_903970475.1 Beijerinckiaceae bacterium | reverse complement strand
CGAAATCGTAAAATGTAGCGGCAGCCATAACAGATCTTTCCCTAATATCGTTAATATTTAGGTTATATGGTACGTTATCTTTTGTTTATTAGCTTGTTAGGTGGCTCCATCTTGCCTGTTTATGCCCAACAAGAGGGGCATATTACTTCTTCAGGATTGGATCGTTCCTTCTTGATTTATGTGCCAGCCCACGTTCACATCGACGCGCCGGTGCTCTTCGTTTTACATGGCCGTTTTGGTACGCCTTCTGGCACTCTCCGGCTAGCCGACTTCAGGCCCCTGGCTGACCGGGAAGGTCTCATTTTAGTCTATCCAGCCGGCATTGATAAGAGTTGGAACGACGGAAGGGTAGGCACACCCGCCAATAAGAAGGGTATCGATGACGTAGGTTTCCTCAATGATTTGATCACTTATGTCATTGCAGGCTATCCTGTTGACAGCACCCGTATTTACTTTACAGGCATGTCCAACGGAGGCTTTATGACCACCAAAGTAGCCTGCGGACTCAGTACTCGTATTGCCGCCGCTGCCGTCGTTGCGGCCTCTGCTAATAGCGAAGAAACATGCACCCCGGCCAGGTCTGTTCCCATCATGTACCTACAGGGAACCAAAGATCCCCTGGTGCCCTTTGCAGGAGGGGCTTTGAAAAACGGAGGCCAGGTAGAGGCACACGCGCAAGTTTTGCAACGCTGGGTAAAGATAGATGGCTGCAATCCCCAACCTGTCATTACCCAGCATCCGGATAGTGTAGGAGATGGAACCAGCATCACCAAAGAAGTGTATACGAATCCTGGCACCGGAGTGCAGGTAGTGGGTTATACCATTGAAGGAGGAGGGCATGCCTGGCCCGGGGGGTGGCCATACCTACCTAAATTCATCATCGGCATTACCTCCAGGAACATGAATGCTTGCGAGGCGATCTGGGAATTTTGCAAAGCCTACAGAAGGCGCTAGCGCTGCTTGGCCTAAACCCGCGACTAGCGCCCCTTTTCCAGAGATCCCGCTAACGTCGTTTCTCCAGATTGGGTAAAAAGCCCGTCAATAGCCCGATGAGCGGTAGGAACGCGCAGACCTTATACACAAATTGAATATTGGTCGCATCCGCTAGCCTTCCCAAAGCGGCAGACCCCAATCCTCCCATTCCAAAGGCTAGCCCAAAGAACAATCCGGCTATCAATCCCACCTTTCCCGGTACCAATTCCTGGGCGTAGACCAGGATAGCAGAAAAAGCAGAAGACAAGATCAGCCCAATGAATACAGTAAGGACTTCCGTCCAAAACAGATTGGAATAAGGAAGTAATAAGGTAAAAGGTGCCGCACCCAGAATGGAAAACCAGATCACATACTTACGACCATATTTATCTCCAAGCGGGCCACCAATTAATGTTCCTGCTGCTACCGAAAACAGGAAGATGAACAAATGAATCTGTGCGTTCTGTATGGAAAGATGAAACTTATCCATCAGGTAGAAAGTATAGTAACTGGACATCGACGCCAGGTAGAAGTATTTGGAGAAGATCAATAACAGAAGGATGACCAGAGAAAATAGGATCGTTTTGCGGGGTAGGGGGTTGACCGCGACAGCGTTGGTGTTCGAGGTGGCTTCTTCCGCACTGGATCCAACAATTCCTTGGGTTACCGTTTGAGCCTTTGGCTTCTTGTTCTGCGCATACCAGCGTCCCACATTATAAAGTACAACGATGGCCATCAGCGCCACTACGCTGAAGCAAATGATATAAGACTGACCGTAGGCTGTAACGATATAGGCCGCTAAAGGTCCCAGGGAAGAACCGGCGTTACCACCCAATTGAAATACGGACTGAGCCAGTCCTCTTTTTCCACCGGAAGCGAGGTAGGCCACCCTGGATGATTCGGGATGGAATATGGAGGAGCCAATACCTACCAGTCCAACGGAAATCAATACCAGCGGGTAGGTATGGGCTTGTGAGAGGCAAACCAAGCCCATTAAGGAGAAGCTCATTCCAATGGCTGTAGAGTAAGGCAACGGGCGCTTATCGGTATAGTAACCCACGAATGGTTGCAGCAAGGATGCGGTTAACTGGAAGGTAAATGTGATCAGGCCCAGTTGGCCAAAACTCAGGTGCTGAGACGCTTTTATAACGGGATATATAGAGGGGATCAGTGATTGGATCGTATCATTGAGCAGATGCGAAAAACTGATCATCAATAGGATAGAGTAGACCGTTCTTTCGGTGGCTTTTTGAACGTGTACAGAGGCCTGAGTGGTACTGAGGGTTTTGGTTAGTGCTTTCATCTCCCCCTCAAAGATAAGTCATGTGGAGCGTTGAGATTTTCGAACAAGGGAAATTAGCAAGAAACGGAACGAAACAGGTGCGAACGCTTGTCAGCGCCCGCACCTGATAAGTTTTTAATTCTTGGGTCCTATGGGGAGTACTGTTTTGCCGTAGACCTCATTAAGGAGATTGGCTGCCCCCGTATAAATGGCAATGCCACCGCAAATGATGCCTTCGTATCCAGCAATATGGGCTATGTCTTTATTACCGGAAAATTCTCCGGCAGCTAACAGGAAAAATAGCAACGTCAACGTAGCAAATACCCATTCCAGGGCTTTATTCAACTTCAGCGTACCAAAGAAAAGAATGCCTGTGAAGATACCCCATATCAACAGGTATGAACCTAACGTAGTAGGTGTGATGGGATCTCCCATGTCTAATTTGGGCAGCACCAGGATGGCCACCAGACTAAGCCAGAAAAAGCCATAGGAGATAAAGGCCGTAAATCCGAACGTATTTTTCTTACGGGCTTCCATAATGCCCGCAATTACTTGGGCCAAGCCTCCATAAAACAAGCCCATGGCCAGGATCATTGAATCCAGGCTATAAAAGCCAGCATTGTGGAGGTTAAGAAGTACGGTGGTTAAACCGAATGCAAACAGTCCCAAAGGGGCGGGATTGGCAGAATTGTCCTGAATTAGGACCGTGTTGGTTATTTGGTTCATGGGCAATCGTTAATAGGTCCATCAAAATAATTATTTTCACCATCCGTTGTATCAGATCATGGATGTTTATTTAAAATTGGTAACCTATGCGAGTAACCCTTTCCGTTGGTTTGTTGATTGGCGCGCTTTGTATGATGTCTGAAAGCCGCGGCCCGAGGGTCTATACGCCATCCGGCACCTCTGCGATTTCCGACGCCTCCGCCCATTCCAGAGTAGGTTCCTCCGCCCTTTCCCATTACCTCAATGAATCTTCCTGGAACAAATTATTTCCACACCGGTATGCCCTGGGTACAGGAGGCAAAGAATTTTACTCTTTTAAAGCGCTGGAGATCGCAACCGCAAAGTTTCCCGATTTCTTAAACGAAAAGGAGGATATAGCCAGACGCAGAGAACTGGCCGCTTTTCTGGCCAATATAGCTCAGGAGACCAGCGGAGGGTGGGCACAAGCTCCGGGAGGCTACTTTACTTGGGGATTGTTTTTCATCAAAGAAAAATCAACCAATCCCTACAACGATACCTCCAAACATAGGTATCCGGGTGTGGTGGGAAAAGCATATGTAGGAAGAGGCCCTGCCCAGCTTTCCTGGAACTATAACTATGGGCAATTCAGCGAGGCCTGGTATGGGGATAAACAAACACTCCTGGACGATCCCGATAAGTTGACAGAAGACCCTGTCCTGTCTTTTGGAAGTGCGTTATGGTTTTGGATGACGCCCCAACACCCCAAGCCCTCTTGTCACGACATCATGGCTGGAACCTGGGCGCCAACTGCGGACGATATAGCCAAGGGCCGCCATCCCGGATTCGGGGCGACCGTCAATATCATCAATGGGGGAGTGGAATGCGGGTCAGGTAGGGACCAGCAACGGACCACCTACAGGTATGCGTATTACAAATACTTCTGTCAATTCCTGAATGTAGCTCCGGGAGAGCATATTGAGTGCACGGACCAAACGCCGTTTGGGCAGTAGGGTCGCCGTGGTTACCAAGACGGTTTGGATGGTAGCGTTCCTTTGGGCTCCGATGCCCTTTGGTCGGTTGGACTATTCGAGGCTTGATGAAATTTCCCGGCTCAGCTCCTCCCTATGGTGGAGGGCATAACCTATTGCCGTTTTTACAAAGTCATTGAGGGAAATATTTTTTATGGCAGCAAAGATGGCTGCTTCTCTATGTAAGTCTTGAGAAATACGAATGTTGAATGAACCTTTGTAGGTTTTATTAGGTTTTTTACCTAGTTCTTCGCAAGTTTCCAGGTAATCATCAACAGCTTCATGAAAGGATTTCTTTAATTCTTTAACAGAAGAACCTTCGAAGTTGATAAGATCTTCAATGCCAACGATTTTTCCATAAAATACCTCGTCCTCCGCACTGAATTGCACGGAGCCTAAATAATTCTTGTATTGAAGTAATTCACTCATCTTTCAAATACCCTTTTTCTGTTAATTGTTGTGCCACTTGTTTGAGGGCATATGCTTTAATGATATTACCAGGATGAGGCTTGTGCAATATGATGATATTGTTCTTATCATCTGCAAACTTTCTTCTTGAGCCTCCTGTTTTACCTTTCTTTACCATATGCAACTATATTTCAGTTGCAAATATAAAACATTTCCTGAAACTTCCAAACTATAATTCTGGAACAGGTTAGACTTCGTTAATCCAAGCCCATTTCCCGGATACTTTATTTAATTTAAACGCTGTTGCATTGCTTAAGTCAGACTATGATGAAAATCTCCTGGATATGGTATGGGTTGTGCGGAATCCTCCTGGTGGCATGTGGGCAGGATCCATCTTCCAATAACTCGGCGCTCCTTAAATCCCCCGCGGATTTGCATTTGACATTAGAGCCCGTTTTTGAGGACAGCACCTATGAGTTAACAGGTGTTGCCGTCTCCAAAGACGGCAGATTGTTTACAAACTATCCGCGCTGGTCTTCAACTTATCAATATGGGGTGGTGGAAATAAAGAACGGACGCCAAAAACTGCCCTTCCCGGATGAAAAGACCAATACCTGGGATCCCAGCAGCGCCGGCACTGATCCCCATGGTAACAGGCCTGGAGATAATGAGGGCCTAAAGTGGATCTGTGTTCAGGCCATATATGTTGATCATGATAACAATTTATGGGTGGTCGATCCGGCCTCTCCATTTCAAAAAGGAGTCTTTGCAGGCAAACAAAAGTTGGTTCGCATTGATTTGTCCACCAATAAAATAGACCGGGCCTATTCTTTGGTTGGGGTCACGGATGATCAAAGTTATCTCAATGACGTAAGGGTGGATACCAAATCCCAGGTAGCCTATATGACCAATTCCAGCGAAGGGGGATTGGTTATAGTGGATCTCCGATCGGGGAAGGCCAGGCAAGTATTGCAGGGGACCCGATCGGTCATCAGTAGTCCTAAATATACCTTTTTCCTGGAAGGAAACATGGTCCGGAAAATGGGCGCTCCATTTCACATCAATTCGGACGGAATTGCCCTTACCCCTGATGGGAAATACTTGTATTATAAACCCCTCACGGACGATTACTTATATAGGATCCAGACGGCTTATTTAGTGGATACCACTATGGATGCCGGTGTTCTCGCTTCTAAAGTGGATACTGTTGGGAATTTTGCAGTGACAGATGGAATGGAGTTTGACCGTAAAGGGAACCTATACCTGGGGGATATTGCCAACAACACTATTGTCCGCATAGATACGGGCAATCACGTACAGATCCTGGTTTCAGACAAACGCCTGATATGGCCGGATAGTTATCAGGTTACCGATGACGGTTACTTATACGTGAGTTGTTCCCAGATTCAAATGCAGCCGCCCTTCAACGAAGGGGTAAATAAACGCACAACGCCCTATACTATTTACCGGATAAAATTGCCGGATTAGAACGCGCCCACAGAATCGTATACCTGTACTCTTTTCCAGAGATGCCCGCACTTTTCTACAAAAATCTGATGAATAGGATCTACCTGGTAGTCGTCCTGGGCTTCAGGGGAACCAAAGATGACAAGCCAGGAAAAATCATAAGTAGTGTCAATGACAGAACGGTTGGTGCCGGCAGGAACACCAATATGAAAAGACCGGATGCTGGTGATTTTCCCGAGTGTACGAAGACCATCCAAAAGCATGGCGTGGTTTTCTGGATTGCTGGGATCTTTCAACCAAAAATAGACGTGGTGAATAAACAGATTTTCGGATAACATATGGGGCAATTTAACGTATTGGGCCTATATGTTATGAAATTCGCCAAAAAAATTCCGGGAGCCGCCGGGCTGGTAAAAAGGTTGCGTTAATTATTGAGCCGGCTTTAGCTTGTCTATGATGGCTTGTAATCCCGCCTGGGTGCCCTCAAAAAATTGACCCTTTTCGAAATAAGGAAGGAATACGCTATCAACAATTTGTTGCGTATCGGTATCGCTGAGTTGGGGGGAGATGCCAAGACCGTTTTGTATACGCATGATATGGAGCCCCTTGGAAATACATATTACCATCCCATTGTTTTTCTCCTTTTGACCCACTCCCCAGGTATTGGCGATTTTAAGGGTGGTAGAATCAAAAGCGTCTGAAGTGGTCATACAGGAGTCTATGGTTACCACGGCAATTTGTATGGTGGTCTTACTTTCAAAATTTGAAATCAAGGAATCGAGTTGGGCCTCCTGACTTTCGGTAAATATATCTTCCCAATCGGTCACATAACTTGTTGCAGGAGGTACTGCGTCCCTGAGTAACTTATGGTACACCACTCCATGCAGGGAAAAAGCCCCTGGAGCTTGTGCAATAACCACCTCATCTTTCTGGGCATAGGCGTTTAAACCAACCATAATGGTCAGTAAGGCAAAAAGGGAAGCCTTAAGTATAGGTTGCATAGTAGGATCGGTTTCCTACTAAGATAGCGTATTGTCCGTAAGGTTTAATTGAATCATCAATGAGATGCCTTGGTAGCGGCCTTTTTACGAGGGGCAGCGGCCTTTTTTAACGTGCCCTTGGCAGAAGCGGTCTTAGCAGGAGCAGAATCGGCCTTAGCAGTAGTGGGAGCAGATTTCTTCTTAGGAGCAGCTTTCTTTTTTGTTGCGGATTTTTTGCTGGGAGCCGAAGAAGCATAATGGTCGCTGAATAATTTGCTGGCTTTCTTGATTTTGCTCTTAAATTTCTTTTCTCCCAATCCAGTTTTAAATTCAGTAAGGGCAGCTTCCAGTTTCAGCGCTATTTGATGACGGACTTCTTTTTTTGAAATGGTTGATTTTGAAGCTGTTTTCGTTGTATTTGACATCGGCTAATATTTGATTCACAAAAAGGTAATATAAATTTAATGCCTATTCCTTGACATTCAATATTAATTATTTACTGACCTAATCCGGCTATATTTGCGCCCGAATGGCCGGTGGCCATTAAAATGAATTATGAAATATTCCCAATATATAGGTGTGGCGCTGATCCTGGCCTTTGTGATCGTGGCCTTTATGCCCTGGATTTATATCCCATCCATACAGAGCTCTGTTAAAGGAATGGACCCTGGTAAAACCACTTTTGGGAAGGTAGCTTTGTTTAGCTTGATGTGCCTGAGCTGTTCGACGGTGTTTTTCCTTATACCCAGGGTTTGGGCTAAAAGGACCAATTTATTCTTTACGGCTATGAATCTGGCCTGGTCATTCAAAAACCTGATCGTGCTGAGTGTGTGTCCCCAAGGTGATTGTCCTCAGCGCCTCTCGGCCCTCTACATTCAATTCGGGCTTTCCATAGCCATCCTTATTATGGCCTTCCTGCCGGATCTTCCTGTTACCCGGAAATCAGGACAAAAGAAGCACTAAAAAAAGAGCTGTCCCCCAAAAGGGACAGCTCCTGCGTAGTCAGCCATATTTATAAGAATGTCAAATTAGTGTCTTCCGCCACCGCGGGAACCGCCGCCACCACCGTGGAAGCCACCACCTCCACCACCGTGGTAACCGCCGCCACCGCCGAAGTTAGCCCTGGGAGCAGAAACGCTGCGCTGGGCAGGCTGATAAGAACGTTGTTGGTTCGTTGCTTGCCTTTGTTGCGGTTGATAGCTTCTTTGTTGCTGTTGCGGTTGATAATTCCTTTGGGTCATGGTCTGAGGCTGGCGATTTACGTTGTTAACGCTATTGGTCGCATTGCCTCCCCTGTTAAATCCACCACCAGGATTACCAATGGTTGCTGTCCTTCCGCCATTGACTATGTTACGGTTGGGATTGTAAATATTACCTCTGCTGGCTACGGAGTTGAACCTGTTGATGGGTGTACCAGGATGGTATAATCCAGGACCTCCACCCACGCGGTTGACACCTATGGTTCCCCTTCCGCCCCAGGCAGGATTACTATTGATGCGTACGCCTCCGCGTGGGCCCCAGGAGTTATAGATATTTACCCTATTGGCAAATACTACACCTCCCCTCCAGCCTCCGCCGTACCATCCGTAAGGACGATACCAGCCCCAGGGACCCCAGTAAGGACGATAAATGGGAGAGTAGAAACCAAACCCAAAGTTGAAGCATGCGCCAAATCCAAACCCACCCCATCCAAAGCAGGCGCCGTATCCCCAGGTAAAGGGGGGAGCGTACCAGTAGGAACCAATCCAGGGCCTATACCACCAACCGGTACCATATACAGGCGTACCCCAGTACGAGTTATATACACCAAAGTATCCAGGAGTATAACCGTAGGTGACGTTATCATCATCTTCATCATACACCTTTACATAGGTCACGTTGTATACAGGAGAGTTGGAAGGAATATTATAAATCTCATTGGGGACATTGGTACAAACGACCCAGGGACCCATGGGAGAATTGGCTTGGAACCATACGGCTTTTTGGCAAGCGTAAAACGCATCGCCGTCACGGATAACAGGAACTGAAGCGTTCACCGCGTACTGCAAGTCGGTACCAGAAATACCTTTCCATTTCGGGTCTCCATCATAGTTTGCTGTAAAGGAAGTATTGTTCCTGTCTACGGTAGCTGTCTGAGGGATCGTATTGGCAATTAAGGACTCATTGGCCTGGCTGGTATTGGGTATAGATACCAATACCCTTGCTTCGGGATGATCCTGAGGGATCTTGGCGAAGTCGGCAGGTAATTGGGAAGGATCTACCCAGGTCCAAGGGCCGTCTATATTGGGAGCGCTGTACCAGCGTCCGGATAATAATGTGTAAGTCCGGTTGTCATCGATGCTCTTGAAAATGTCTCCTTTGGCATTTTGCGCATACAGCAGGTTAGTTCCTGTGATAGGCGTAAAATCAGGAGGGCCGTTGGTGATCAGCAATTCCGCAGGCGTAGTAGATACATAGAGCAAGGGAATGGTACCGTTTTGCGCAGCGGTAGACACTTCATCCGCCGTATTATCAGGAATGCTGAGGTTAATGTTTTTGTCGGCCTGCACCTTCGTTTTGGCGTCATTTAACGCATCTACGTTGGGGGTAACCGTCCATTGTGCATTGGACAGGTCCGTGGTTACGGCCCATTTATCACCAATGGGGGTATAATAGTTAGAACCGTCAGAAAGGATCAGGAAGTTGGTATTGATTACCCTTTGGTAGGAAGTACCTTGTACCTGAGTCATTTTGGGGGCTCCGTCAATATTGATCAACAAAGCAGGATCATTGGAATGAAGCACCGCAGGCGGATCATTCTTCACCTGTACCCCTTGTTCAGGGTCAGGATTCCCTTTGCTCTGGGAAATATCACTCTGCAATTTGGCTTTATTGACAGCGGGCAGGGCCCCTGCATTGGCTGCAATGGCTTGAACCAAAGAAGCGCCATTGTCCGTCAAAGAAGGGAAATTTTGCTTGGTAACGGCATAGTTGCTCAACATTACCTTGCCATTTCCGGCATCATTCGTATTGGCTTTAAAGTATAGGACCCCGTATCTTTCCTGGCTTTCTCCCTGTGTACGGATAGAAACGGCTTGGGAGCCGGAGAGGGTAGACCCGCTCCAGGAAGTTCCCTGGGGCTGATATAACCAAATTGAATCTCTTCCTGATACAATCAGATACGGCCAGGCGTAGGTTCCATTATCCTGAGCACCCGCCCTCACCGAAGCAGTCGATGAGAGTACGATGAGCGATAAGGCTAACATCATCGTTGTGGTTTTCATATCACCTGAGTTTTAATGAATTTGAAAGTGAATCTCTGGATATAAGACGGCAATACTCGTGCAAGGTTGCATGGACCCGTGCAGAAAATGTCCCCAAACCTTGTTAAAGATATGTTTAAATCTTTTTTGCCTCTTTTGCCCAAGTGTCTTTCAGTGTAACCGTTTGATTAAAAACAAGTTGTCCAGGCGTACTATCCTTATCTAGTATAAAGTACCCTTTTCTGATAAATTGATACCTTGTCTGGGCATCGGCCAGAGCCATTCCCGGTTCCAGGTAGGCTTCGGGGATAATCTGGAGGCTATTGAGGTTAATATGGTCTTTAAAATCACCTTCTTCTGCGGCTGGATTTTCACTTCTGAAAAGCCGGTCGTAGAGTCTGATTTCTGCCTTTATGGCATGGGGAACGCTGACCCAATGGATGGTTCCTTTTACAGTAAGCCCACTAGTATCTTTACCGCTCCTGCTTTCCGGCAAATAGGTGGCGTGTACCTCGGTGATATTGCCCGCCTCGTCTTTGGAGAAGCCCTCACAACGGACGATAAACGCATTTTTAAGGCGCACAATCGCTCCGGGAGCCAACCGGAACCATTTTTTGGAGGGGATCTCCATGAAGTCTTCCCTTTCTATCCACAGTTGGTAGGTAAAAGGAACCGGACGAGTACCAGCATTAGGGTCTTCGGGATTATTTTCCACCTCCATGGTCTCCACCTGGTCAGCCGGATAGTTGGTCAATATTAATTTGATAGGATCCAAGACCGCCATACGTCTTGGGGCTACCTTATTAAGGTGTTCCCTGAGGCAGAATTCCAGCAGGCTGACGTCTATGATGTTTTCTCTTTTTTGTATACCGACGCGTTCGCAGAAGTCGCGTATGCTTTCCGGCGTATAACCCCTTCTCCTAAGACCGCTGATGGTCGGCATGCGGGGGTCGTCCCATCCACTGACGTATTGTTCATTGACCAGTTGCAGGAGTTTGCGTTTGCTCATGACCGTGTAGGTAAGATTGAGTCGGGCAAATTCATACTGATGGGAAGGGAATATCCCTAATTGTTCAATAAACCAGTCATAGAGGGGGCGGTGAGGAATAAACTCCAGTGTACAGATAGAATGGGTAATATGTTCAATACTGTCGCTTTGCCCATGAGCAAAGTCGTACATGGGATAAATACACCATTTATCGCCTGTTCTATGGTGATGGGTATGCTTTATCCTATAGATGATCGGGTCCCTCATGTGCATATTGGGGGAGGCCAGATCGATTTTGGCGCGCAGTACCATAGCCCCGTCCGGATATTTTCCCGCTTTCATGGCTTCAAATAATCGGAGGTTCTCTGCAACGCTGCGGCTCCTGCCGGGAGTCGGTTTACCGGGCACGGTGGGCGTACCCTTGAAGGAAGCAATTTCGTCCGGCGTGCTGTCGTCTACAAAGGCCAATCCTTTCTCTATGAGCTCAACGGCCATGCTGTATATCCGATCGAAATAATCAGAGGCATAAAACTCATTAGCCCAGGTAAAACCGAGCCAACGGATGTCTTCCTTTATGCTATCGACGTATTCTGTTTCTTCCGTAGAAGGGTTGGTATCATCGAAACGAAGGTTGGTACTCCCCTTATAACGTTGGGTAAGTCCAAAATTGAGGCATATGCTTTTGGCATGTCCTATATGCAAATAACCATTGGGCTCGGGGGGGAAACGGGTTTGGATGGAGTCATACTTTCCTGTTTCCAGGTCGCTTTCAATAATTTCTTCCAGAAAATTCAAACGCTTTTCTTCGCTCATGGGGGAACTGTCTTTTTCAGTTGCGAAGATAAGGATTGTGTGTCGGAGGGGACACCTGCGGGGGCTTACTTAAATAGTTTGGCCACAAAGAAGGCCGCGCCGGCAGCGGCAGCCCCGATCAGGGTGACCTTCAATGCACCCAACCAGGGGTTAACGCCGGTTACTTTGCTCTTGAAAAAACCGAATATGAACAGGCAAATCAGGGTAAGTCCTACCGATACCGGCAATGCCTGAGCAGGTGTGTTGATGAAAAAGTAGGGACTCAGGGGGACCAATCCGCCAACGATATAAGAGCCTCCTATGTTCAGGGCGCTGTTTCTGGCCCTCCGGGGATCGGGCTCTTCCAGATTGAGTTCATACTTCATCATGAAGTCCACCCATTTCTTTTTATCCCTGGTGATTTCTGCTACAGCCTTATCCTGTATGTCCTCACTCAGACCCAGTTCCTGGAAAAACACCTTGACTTCCCTTTTTTCTTCATCGGGCAGGGCATCTACTTCTTCGTATTCCCTTTTGAGCTCACTATGGTAAAAGTCTTGTTCCGTTTTGCCCGCCAGATAGCCACCCAAACCCATGGCTATGCTTCCGGCCGTAATTTCTGCCAGCCCGGCAATGACGATCAAGCCGGAATGCTGTACAGCGCCGCTTAAGCCTGCGGCTAGCGCAAAAGGGACGGTGAGCCCATCGCTCATCCCAATGACAACGTCTTTTATGAAAGCAGAACCGGTAGCGTGGTGTTCCTGGTGGGCAGTCTCAGACATAATGCCTGCAAAATAAGTATTATAAGGTCAATAATGCTTCCCTGATGATGCCAACGCAGTCTAGAACCTCTTCATTGCCAATGATGAGGGGGGGAGCCAGCCTGATTTTATCTCCATGGGTGGGTTTAGCCAGCAGGCCCAGGTCTTTGAGCTTCATACAAAGCTCCCAGGCGGTATCTGGTTCTGGATGATCGATCACTATAGCGTTCAATAGTCCTCTGCCCCTTACTTCGGAAAGGTAGGGTGAATCGATGCTTGACAATTCTTCCCTGAACAGGTTGCCCATCACGGCTGCATTGGAAGACATCCTTTCATCGATGAGGACCTGAAGGGCGGTCATGGCTACTTTGCAGGCCAGGGGATTGCCGCCAAAGGTAGATCCGTGTTCACCAGGTTTGATGGTCAGCATGATTTCGTCGTCAGCCAGTACGGCGCTAACGGGTAATACACCTCCTCCTAAAGCCTTTCCCAAGATGAGTATGTCCGGATGTACGTTTTCATAATCACAGGCCAGCAACTTTCCCGTACGCCCCAGTCCTGTTTGGATCTCATCGGCAATGAAAAGGACCTGTGCATCCAGGCACATGTTTTTGGCTTTAGCCAGATAACCTTCATCGGGTATGACAACCCCTGCTTCCCCTTGTATGGGTTCCACTAAAAACCCGGCAACGTTTTTATCCTCCAGGGCATGCGCCAAGGCCGCCAGGTCATTGTAGGGGATGATGTCAAAACCGGGCATAAAGGGTCCAAACCCACTGCGGGCGCTGGGATCAGAACTGAAAGAAATAACGCCGGTGGTCCTTCCGTTAAACGTGCCCTCGCAAACGATGATCCGGGCCCTGTTTTCCGGAATGCCCTTTACGTCATAGCCCCAACGCCTGCAAAGCTTTAAGGCGGTTTCCACTGCTTCCACACCGGTGTTCATAGGAAGTACCTTATCGTACCCAAACAAGCGGGTGATGTAAGCGGTGTATTCGCCCAACAAGTCGCTGTGAAAGGCCCTGGAAGTGAGGGTTAACCGCCCCGCCTGTTCAATAAGCGCATCGATGATGGCCGGGTGGCAATGTCCCTGGTTGACGGCTGAATATCCGCTGAGGAAGTCATAATATCTTTTATCGTCCACGTCCCAGACAAAGATGCCCACTCCTTTGGTTAACACCACGGGGATGGGATGATAATTGTGTGCTCCGTATTTTTCTTCCAAAGTCAAATAATGGCTGGATGCTGGGGACAAGGTACCGCTGAGTTGCATAATCGATGATAATAAGAAAATGAATAAAGGCGCCGTATGGGCACGAGGGGTCAGGCAGGGAAACTTGCGCCTGCGTGGTGATCCAGAAAGTCTAGGTTCTGGTCTAAGAAATGCGGTATGGTTATACCAATAGTCACTAAGGGTAAAAGTACGAAAAACTAGGGCTTCAAAGCCGAAAGATTTGTCCAGTAATGATCCGGGAAGTGCAAATCCGGCTTCAACGATACGGGAAACAACCCAAACACCGTGGACCCACTCCCACTCATTGCAGCATAAACGGCTCCATGATCGTACAGCTCATTTTTAATGGCTTCAATTTCCGGATGTACTTTGAATACCACCGGTTCAAAATCATTATGCATGGATTGCTTCCACTGGGTTACGGGCGGAAGGGAATGCGCCGGCGCTGAATATTGTTGCTGTTCACTCCGGTCCAGTTCCTTAAAAGCCCATCCCGTATGGATATGGATGCCTGGGTTGACCAAGGCGAGCTGATAGCCGGATAGGTCAAGGGAAGTGGGCGTTAGTACCTCACCTCTGCCGGAGGCCAGACAAGGACTATCGTAGAGAAAGAAGGGGCAATCGCTACCCAGTTGTGCCGCATAGGGAAGTAGCGCTTCTGTGTTGAGTTCCAGCCGGAATAAGCGGTTGAGAAGCAGTAGCGCAAAGGCTCCGTCGGCCGAACCTCCACCCAGTCCTGCACCTATAGGGATTTGCTTATGCAGGAAGATGCTAACGGGTTTTACCGCCGTATAATCCTTGCTCAATAAGGCATGCGCTTTTACACAGAGGTTGGCGTCCTGGTCTCCGGGTACCGGGGCGCCGCTGATCTGCAATGAAGTTTGGGAAGCGGGCAACATTTCCAGTGCATCTCTGACTGCGGTAACCGGGTAAAAAAGCGTGTGCAGCTCATGAAAGCCATCCCTTCTTTTTTGTAACACCCGTAGTCCCAGGTTGATTTTTGCATGGGGAAAAAGGATCATTGTCAGACTTACTTTTTCCGGCTATTGATCTCATCCCTTATGGCAATGGCCCGTATATAATCTTCTTGCTCCAGGACCTCTCCCAATAACTGGTTGAGTTCTTCCAGCCCAAGATTTTTCAAATCATCATTGCCGCCAGTCGTAGTGGTGGTAGAGGTGGTGGGCGCATCCGATTTTTTGGTGCCTTTGGAGGTGTCCTCCATGAGGATACCTGCACTTTCCAGGATATGTTCGTACGTATAGATGGGACAACCAAAACGCACGGCCAAAGCGAGTGCATCGGAAGTTCTGGAATCAATCTCCACGGTATCGCTTTCCGAAGAGCAGATTAATTTTGAGTAAAAAATGCCTTCCTGAAGGTCATTGATGATGACCTCGTGTAATTCCACGTTGAAAGCCATCATGAAATTCTTCATCAAGTCATGTGTAAGGGGACGGCTGGGTTGCATCCTTTCCAAAGCCACTGCTATGGCCTGTGCTTCAAATCCTCCAATGACAATAGGCAGCCTGCGCAGTCCATTGACCTCACCTAATACGACGGCGTAGGAATGCGTTTGAGTAATACTGTGTGAGAGGGCAACTATTTCCAATTCAATTTTCTTCATATTCCATTCTTCTGCCCTCGGCGGGCTGTGAACATTGCAATATAAACGTAAAAATAGCAAAATTAAGCCTTCCCCAAGGGGGAAGGCCAAATGAAAAAAATAATTAATTAATGTCTTTTAGGAAATTCCTTTCAATTGTTTGATGGCTGCGGTCAATTTAGGCACGACGTCAAAGGCATCTCCTACAATGCCGTAATCCGCAGCTTTGAAAAAAGGCGCTTCCGGATCTTTGTTGATTACCACAATGACCTTTGACCCATTGACGCCGGCCAGGTGCTGGATAGCACCAGAGATGCCGATGGCAATATATAAATTGGGCCTGATGGTTAACCCAGTCTGGCCAACGTGTTCATGGTGAGGTCTCCAACCGGAATCTGCCACTGGACGACTACAAGCGGTGGCTGCGCCCAGTGCATGTGCCAGGTCTTCCACTATTCCCCAATTTTCCGGTCCCTTAAGGCCTCTTCCCCCACTGACCACAATTTCTGCCTCAGATAAGGGAACTTCACCAACGACTTTATCTACCTTGGTTACTTTCACTTTGGGTGCGGTGACGGTTGGTTGGAAGTCAACTACTTCAGCAGTACCCCCCGTTTCTTTGACGGGATAGGAATTGGGATTGAGGGATATAACTTTGAGCGGAGACGTGATGGAAACACCTGCTATGGCTTTTCCGGAAAAAACATTTTTCCTAACGACAAACCCGCCCCCTGTCACATCGGGCAGGCTCGTGGCGCCTGAAACCAATCCTGCTTTAAGCCTGGCGGCCACCCTGGGTGCTACCGCTTTACCATCGGGGTTATGGGGAAATATGATGACGGTGGCGTTTTCTGATTGGGCAGCTTGCACAACGGCCTGCGCATATACTTGACCGTCCAGGTGTCCGAAGGCATCGGTGGAGGCGACCAGCACTTTTTGAGCGCCGTACTTACCTAGCGCAGCCGCATCTTCTTTGCTGACGGGACCTAAAACCAGCGCCGTTGCAGTGGTTTGTAATACAGCAGCAACACCTGCTCCGTAACTAATGGCTTCCAGGGCTGCTTTTTTGATATGACCTTCTGCCTGATCGGCGAATATCAATACGGACATATAATCTCGTTTAAGTAAGTGATCAAAAGGCTTTGGCTTCCTCATGCAGGAGGCGTACGAGTTCACCCACATTATCGGGGCTGACCAATTTTACACCCGCCTTTGCAGGAGGTAATTCAAATTGAGCTACCGTGGTAAGGGTATCCGCCGGGGCGGGCTCTACTACTTTTAAGGGTTTGGTCCTGGCGCTCATGATGCCCCTCATGTTGGGTATGCGTTGTTCGGCTACGCCCTTTTGACAACTGACGATCAGGGGTAGGGCCACTTCAGCTATTTCTTCTCCCCCATCAATTTCCCTGGTAACGACTGCGGTTGTTCCGTTGAGTTCAAATTTGGTGGCCAGGGCTATGTAGGGTAGATCCAGGAGTTCTGCGACCATTCCCCCTATAGAAGCGCCATTGTAATCAATGGTTTCTTTCCCCGTCAGTATAAGGTCATAGCCATTTTGTGATGCCACAGTTGCAATCTGCGCGGCAATGTAATAACTGTCGGCGCTGTCTGTGTTCACCCGGATGGCTTCATCCCCGCCTAAGGCCAGGGCTTTCCGTATAATGGGTTCCGAATCGGGCCCTCCCACATTGATTAAATGTATCTGGGCCGTGGGGTCTGCCTCCTTTAATTCAATGGCCCTGACCAAGGCGTACCATTCGTCATAAGGATTGATGATGAATTGAACACCCCCTTCTGCGAATTTCGTATTGTTATCCGTGAAGGCTATTTTTGCCGTCGTATCCGGTGTTTTACTGATGCAGACAAGTATTTTCATGGTAGAAAGTTGTTTATGCAACTATAAGATTATTTAAAGGTAGGGGAAAACTAGTTTGAATACATAATTTTTACATTTTTTTGTCCAA
>CAJCIQ010000255.1 GCA_903970475.1 Beijerinckiaceae bacterium | reverse complement strand
CATACGATAAAAGATAGGATCACCATTTCGGGGGTAGGAATTCATACGGGGAAATTTGTTAATATGACTCTCGTGCCCGCAGATCCCAATCATGGGGTCTTTTTTAAGCGGATAGACCTCCCCGGAGCGCCTACCGTAAAGGCAGACTGTGATTACGTGGTAGACACCACCCGGTGTACAGCTCTGGAGCACAATGGGGCAAGGGTCTCCACCGTAGAACACCTGATGGCCGCCTTATTTGGCGCCGAAGTAGACAATGTACTGGTTGAGCTTGATGGCCCGGAAATCCCCATTCTGGACGGCAGCGCAAAACCCTTCGTAGACGCCCTGGAGCTGGTGGGACTTCAAAAGCAAAACGCCCGTAAGATTTATTATTCCATTGAAAATAACATCTCCTTCGTCGACGACCAGAAAAAGGTCGAGATGGTGGCTATGCCCTATCCGGAGTACCGGGTCAATGCGTTAATCGATTTCAACTCTCCCGTACTGGGGACCCAACATGCCGCCTTAAAGCATGTCAGCGATTTCAACACCGAGATAGCCCCCTGCCGCACTTTTTCCTTTTTCCATGAACTGGAATTCCTGCTGGAAAACAACCTGATTAAAGGGGGGGACATCAATAATGCCATCGTAGTCGTAGATCGCCCCGTCACAGAGGTCCAGTTGGATAAACTGGCCAAAGCCTTTAACCGGGAAAGCATGTCTGTGAACAGCGAAGGCTACCTGAACAACCTGCAACTACGCTTCCCCACAGAGCCTGCCAGGCACAAACTCCTGGACGTGGTGGGTGACCTGGCCCTGGTTGGCTTCCCCTTTAAGGCCCATATTATTGCCAATCGCCCCGGCCACTCTTCCAACGTAGCTTTTGCCAAAAAGATTAAGGAACACATTAAGAAAAACAAGTTCAAAGCAGGTATACCCGTTTATGATCCCAATAAGCCTCCGGTTTTTGATATCCACCGGATCGAAAAAATATTACCTCACCGTTATCCATTCCTATTGATCGATAAGGTCATTGAAATGACGTCTCATCACGTGGTTGCCATCAAGAATATCACGTATAATGAGGCCTATTTTCAGGGGCATTTCCCGGGTAATTGCGTGGTGCCTGGTGTCTTACAGGTAGAAGCACTGGCTCAGGCCGGTGGAATCCTGGCTATCCCCAAAGACAATCCCGAAGACCATTATGAAACCTACTTTCTGAAAATCGACAATTGCCGTTTTAAACAAAAAGTCGTCCCCGGAGATACCATGATCCTGAAAATGGAATTGGTCGGTCCTGTACGCAGAGGTATTTGCGAGATGAAAGGAACAATTTACGTGGGCAACAAGGTGGTCACAGAAGCAGACCTGGTAGCTCAAATTGTAAAAAGCGCGAAGTAACATGATTAGCCCATTAGCCCAAGTACACCCCAACGCCAAAATAGGACCCAACGTGACGATCGACGCTTTCGCTGTCATTAGCGAAAACGTGGAAATCGGGGAGGGTACACATATATATTCCCATGCCTGTCTTTTCGACGGAGCAAGGATAGGGAAACATTGCCAGATTTTTCCCGGAGCAGTCATCAGCGCCGTCCCCCAGGACTTGAAATTTGTGGGGGAAGAAACCCTGGCCGTCATTGGCGACCATACCACCATCAGGGAATGTGTAACCATCAACAGGGGTACCGTTGATAAGTGGAAAACCGTAGTAGGCAGCCATTGCCTTCTGATGGCTTATGTACACGTAGCCCATGATTGTGTTATTGGAAACCATGTAATTCTGGTCAATGGGGTTACCCTTGCCGGACATATCACGGTTGATGATTACGCCATCATCAACGGCCTGACTGGTGTTCAACAATTCATCCGTATTGGCGCCCACTCTTATATCGGTGGTCAAAGCTCCATCCGCAAAGACGTTCCGCCTTTCGTGAAAGCCGCCAGGGAACCCCTGAGCTACGCTGGAATTAATAAGGTGGGTCTGGTGCGCAGGGGCTTCAGCAAAGAAGCACTGGTGGAAATAGATCATATTTACCATATCCTTTTCATCCAGGGGCATACCACTTCTAATGCGCTGAAGATTATTAAGGAAAGCATCCCTCCCTCCACCGTCAGGGACCAGATCATCCAATTTATTGAGGAATCCAAAGCAGGAATCATCAAGCGTTTCATTAAAGAAAGCGCCGATGAGGATATCACTCTCTGATATCGGTAAGCGCTTTGGCCGGGAATGGATTTTCCGCCATTTTACGCAAACCTTTACCCCAGGCGATACCTATGCCATTACCGGTCCTAATGGTTCGGGAAAATCTACGCTATTACAAATCATAGGTGGGGCTTTAGTCCCCAGTGAGGGTCAGATAGCCTGGGCATCCGGGGAACAGACCGTAGATACGGAAAATGCTTATCGACACCTCTCTTTGGCGGCCCCTTACCTGGAAGTGATAGAAGAAATGACGTTGGAGGAATTCCTGAATTTTCATGCGGGGTTTAAGCCCTGGTATGCAGGTTTAAAAACCCCGGACATCATTGATTACATTGGTCTGACCGCATCCAGCGCCAAGCAGATCCGGTATTTTTCCAGTGGTATGAAGCAAAGGGTCAAACTAGCCCAGGCCATATTTTCTGAGACATCTACCCTCTTGCTGGATGAGCCCTGTACCAACCTGGATACAAAAGGGTTTGACCTCTACCACCAATTGATCGCACAATACGCCCAACACCGTCTCGTAATCGTTTCCAGCAATGATCCGGCTGAATATGATTTCTGCAAAACGGTGCTTAGTATATACGATTACAAATAAGGTGGAATGCCCCCTAGAACGCAGGCCCATCCGGGCGCTCCTACCGCTGGGATGCAATCAACAAGTTCAGGTCTGTATATTTAATGTCAAAGCGTTGACTTAAATGGAAATTGGTCAGGGAGCCTTTGAACAGGTAAATACCTGAACGTATGCTTACCTTATGCCATACCAGACTCTCAAAACCGCCGCTTTCAGCTGCCTCCAGGAGCAAAGGCATGATCACATTGCTGATAGCCTGTGAGGCTGTACGCGCAAAACCAGAAGGGATATTGGGTACACAGTAGTGTATCACTCCATGCTTAATGAATATAGGGCTTTCTAAAGAGGTGATCTCTGAAGTCTCAAAACACCCGCCCCTGTCAATACTCACGTCCACGACCACACTACCCTGACGCATCTGGGCCACCATTTCCTCGGTGACTATAATGGGCGTACGTCCTCCATTGGAGGACAAAGCGCCTACGGCTACGTCACAGGTCTTCAACTGTTTGGCCAGGATTTTGGGCTCAATAACGGAGGTGAATAACCGAGATCCTATATTGTTCTGCAAGCGCTTTAACCTGTAAATGCTGTTGTCAAAAATCTTCACACTGCTGCCCATGGCCATAGCCGTACGGGCCGCAAATTCCCCTACAATGCCCGCGCCCAGAATGATGACTTTAGTAGGTGGGATACCAGATATGCCACCCAACAAAACACCTTTACCATTGTTGGCATTGCTTAGGTATTGGCCGGCGATCAGCATGACCGCGCTACCAGCAATTTCACTCATGGACCGAACGATGGGATAGTTGCCTGAATCATCCTTGAGGTTCTCAAAGGACAGGGCAGTTATCTTTTTGGCCATCATACGCTCCAGTATTTCCGATTTCATGACGGCCAGGTGTATAGGCGAAATAATCACCTGTCCCGGTTTAAGGCATTCCAGCTCGTCATCCCCTACGGGTGCGCTTTTGATCAATACATCACTTTGGTAAACTTCCTTTTTATCATAGGAAATTTTGGCGCCGGCCTCGCTATATTCCACGTCGGAATAGTGCGCTCCATCCCCTGCCTTATATTCAATGATGACCTTGTGCCCGTTAGAGACCAATACGCCTACGGCCTCTGGTGTGAGCGGGACCCGATTTTCATTAAACCAGGATTCCTTGGGAATGCCAATATGGAGAGAAGCCCCTTTGGGCTTTACGTCCAGGGTCTCTTCCAATGTTTCATAGGTAAATGAGGTGGCCAGATAGGGTTTATTAACAGGCATATAGAAGCAATAAATTAAATCGGAGCATAAATGTACAAAAAGGGGTTCATTTCACGAGCAGCAGGCAGGTACGCGAGTGACACCTTACTTGACTGTTAGCCGCCGGGTACCCAGATCCACCACTTCCAGGTGAACTTCCACCGTTTCCGGGGGCAGCAGCCCCGGAGCCCTTTCAGGCCATTCTACCAGGCACAGGTTACCGGAATAGAGGTATTCTTCCATCCCAGCATGGAGTGCTTCAGCTTCATCCTTAAGCCTATACCAATCCATGTGGTAAATAACCTTACCATCCTTTGTCCTATACTCGTTCACCAGGGAAAAAGTGGGGCTGGCCACATGTCCGTCCACGCCCAAGGCCCGGGCCAAAGTATGCGTAAAGGTTGTCTTTCCCGCGCCCATTTCGCCATAAAGCGCCACCACCTTGCGGTCCCCTAACACCTCCAGAAAATCCCTTGCGATTTCAGGCAATCCTGACAATAGGTAGATGATATCCATGACGCAAATATATTTGCGAATAACTTTACATAAATAAAAGCAAATTATGCCGCTGGAGATCGGGTCCATTACTGCTTACATGATTACCTATGATGCGGAGCATCAGGAACATGTTTTTCCCATCAGCAGCAATGACTTGCGCTCAGGAGACCTGTTATTGCTTCGTCAGGGAGATGTCATTCCGGCTCCTTGTAAAATCCTGAGCGGGGAGATCTGGGTAGACCAGGAAGGCACCGTTAACCAATACACTCATCCGGCTATTGCCCCCAAAGGGGGATTGGTCCAAAATGGCCAAGCCAAGGCCTACGTTTATATCATCCTATGAGCAATCCCCTGGAGATACTCCAAAGGTATTGGGGATTCACTGAGTTCAGGCCCCTTCAACAAGACATCATTTCCGAGGTTATTCAAGGAAAAGATGTACTGGCCCTGCTTTCCACCGGAGGAGGCAAATCCATTTGTTATCAGATACCTGCCCTTTGCCGACCCGGGTTATGTCTGGTGATCAGCCCTTTAATCGCCTTGATGAAAGATCAGGTGGATGCCCTGGTGGCAAAGGGTATTCCTGCCGCAGCCCTTTATTCCGGTCAAAGCTGGAAAGAGGTTGATCAGTTATTTCAACAGGCCCTTAGTGATAAATACAAACTCCTCTACATTTCACCTGAAAGACTGGAAACCAGGTTGTTCAAAGAATATCTTCCCGTCCTGGACATCAACCTGATCGCCGTCGATGAAGCCCACTGTATTTCAGAATGGGGGCATGATTTCAGGCCCTCCTACCGCAGGATTTCCCTGCTCAGGGAATCTTTACCCGGCGTACCTGTACTAGCCCTTACGGCTACCGCAACCCGGGTAGTACGACAGGATATAACGGATCAGTTGCTCATGAAGCGTCCGGCTATCTTTGAAGGCCCCCTGCTCCGGCCTGGCCTGGCCTTGGAAGTAGACAGGACGCCCAAAAAGGAGACCCTTATTCGTCTGGTGCAACAAACGAAAGGAAGTATTATCGTCTATTGCAGAAGCCGCAAGTCCACCCTGGACCTGGCCGAATTACTGAACGCGCAGGGTAATACGGCAGTCGCTTACCATGGTGGCATGCCGGCTTCAGAAAGGGAGCGTAAACAGACCAACTGGATGCAGGGAACTGTACAGGTCATGGTTAGCACCAACGCCTTTGGGATGGGTATAGATAAACCCGACGTGCGCCTGGTTGTTCATTATGAGTCGCCCGATAGCCTGGAAAGTTATACCCAGGAAGCGGGGAGGGCCGGCCGGGATGAGAAACCCTCCAGGGCTGTTGTCCTGGTCGAACCAAAGGATATTGATTTCTTACGGGACTTACCCGTACAGCGTTTTCCCAAAGAAGAAGACATCCGGGAAACCTACCGGGATTTGGTTCATTTCCTCCAAATCCCCTCCGGTATGGGAGATATGGAATGGCATTCCTTTGGCCTGGACGAATTTGTGAAAACGTTCAACAGACACAGCACCACCACCTTATATGCACTAAAAGCGCTGGAACAGGAAGACCTGCTCCAGTATGCAGAGCAGATCAAACTTGCCCCTAGTTTACAATTTACGGTTAACCGAACAGGGCTGGAAAGGGTAGCCGAAGCCAATCCTGGACTGGCCCCCCTCATAGACGCCTTGTTGCGCCGTTATCCTGGTATTCTTCATTACCCAACCCGGATCTCAGAAGCCTGGTTGTCCAGGTTGACCCGGGTAGACGTGGCGACCGTCGAAGCCCAACTCCTTCAAATGGACAAGGCTGCCTTGGTTGATTATTCCCCCGCTCAGAATACCCCCCAGCTCCGTTTACTCCAACCCAGGGTAAGGATGGAGGACCTCCATATCAACTACGCCCATCATCTGGCCCGAAAGAAGGCCTACGAGATCAGGGTGGAAAAAATGATCTCCTACCTTACTCAAAGGACTCAGTGCAGAAGCCTCCTGTTAAATGACTATTTCGGAGGAAAGCAGGCAGAGCGCTGCGGGATATGTGACGTTTGCTTGTCTCGGCCTTAGCATCCCCCAATTTTTTGGCGCGAGTCCCCTTCAAACAGGTGGATGCCCGCACAGACTTGTGGAAAAACAAGTCCTTAGCGGACATCCACCTGTTTGTAGTCACTTCAGCAACGCCAAATTATGGTCGCGGGTACCCGTCGATCTCAAAGCTCCTCTTCCCGCTCCAGCATCAGTATAGCGCTTTGGGGCACGATAAAGTATTTGTCATCCTCATAGATGACTTCCGTAGCACCACTGACCAGGAAAATGGCCAGGTCCCCTTCCTTGGCCTGAAGAGGAACATATTTCACTTGTTCTTCCTCACTTTTCCATGGCTCATCCTCTATGGGCATGGGTATGGCATAACCGGGGCCAGTCTTGATAACATATCCTTGCTGAACCTTTTCCTTCTCCTGAACACCAGGTGGAAGGTATAATCCGCTTTGTGTCTTTTCGTCCGGCTTGGATGGGCGGATCAATACCCTGTCACCGATCACGATCAATTTTTTAAACGTATTTCCGCTCGTCAGTTGCATAGCTCTTGTTAATTTCTATCGGTACAAAGGTAGCAAATCAACAATTTAGCCGGGCCTGCGCGTTTATTCGGGAAAACTTCGATAATTTTAAACTACTTTAAATCAGAAAAATATGGAGCCAGTTAGACCCAAAATCCTGTTAGTCGAAGACGATAACAACCTGGGGATGGTTTTGAAGAATTATTTGGAGCTGAATGACTATGATGTAACCTTGGAGAGGGACGGCATTTTGGGACTGGCGGCATTCAGAAGAGAGAAGTTCGATCTCTGCTTGTTGGATGTTATGATGCCCAACATGGATGGGTTTACCCTGGCCGAAGAAATAAGGGATGTCGATCCGGATATACCCCTGTTTTTCCTTTCTGCCAAAACCATGAAAGAAGACATCATTTCCGGTTATAAACTAGGAGCGGACGACTATATTACAAAACCCTTCGACTCCGAAGTTCTCCTGTTAAAAATCAAAGCCATTCTCAAAAGGAATGAGGAAATGAATAAACCCAACGAGGTCACCGAATACGACCTGGGAAAATATCATTTCAATCCCAAACTCAGGGAATTGTCCATCAATGGCAAAACCCAGACCTTGTCTCCCAAAGAAAACGAACTACTCAAAATGCTGGCAGAGTTCAAAAACGATCTGTTGCCCAGGGAGCAAGCCCTTAAAAGAATCTGGGGTAGCGATACCTATTTCAATGGAAGAAGCATGGACGTATACATTGCCAAACTGCGCAAATACCTCAAAGAGGACGAAACCATTGAAATCGTGAACATTCACGGTAACGGTTTCCGGTTGGTTGTGCCGGCATAGGGTATGGCGCCGATCCAAGCGTTTAGCCAGCTTGGCTTTCCTTATACGATTTGTTACACTCAGAAATATATTCCAACAGGGCCCTGCGCCCTGTTTTTTTTATGGCACTGGTCACAAAATGCGGAGGAAGGAACTCCCAACGTTTCCTCATTTCTGCCAGAAAAGATTTTACGTTAGCCGAGACCTCCCGTTGGGTACTCTTGTCGGCCTTGGTGAATACCAGGGCGAATGGAACGCCCCAATCACCAAGCTTATCTACAAAGGCCAGATCTACTTGCTGGGGTTCATGACGCCCATCAATGAGGACAAACAATACCCCCAGGGTCTCCCGTTTACGGATATAGTCCTCTATCATCTTTTCCCATTGCTTGCGCTGGTTTTGTGACACCTTAGCAAACCCGTATCCCGGTAAATCGACCATATACCATTCCATTGAATTGTTTTTGGTCACATTTTCACCCTCTTTGCGGGTAGAACTCAATATGGAAAAGTGGTTGATGAGCTGAGTCTTTCCGGGGCTGCCGCTGGTCTTGGCTAAGTGTTCCTGGTTGCACAACATGTTCAATAAGGAAGACTTGCCCACATTACTCCTTCCGATAAAAGCATATTCCGGCCTATCCGGTTTAGGACAGGAAGCAATAGAGGGACTGCTGATCAGGTATGAAGCGTTCACGATTTCCATAATGCCCGTTTAGTCCGCAATTTACCCCCATTGTTCTATTTAGCAACCGATCAACTAATTTTGCCCCTTATGACAACCTACCAGCACGACCGTGTGCTACCCTACGATGATTCCGGATTGAGCAAGACCCAGCAGGTAGCCTCTATGTTCGACGATATCGCTGGGCGTTATGATTTCCTGAACCGATTCCTTTCCGGAGGTGTAGACCTTTGGTGGAGGAAAAAAGCAATTAGCGAGCTCAAGGGACCGGACGCTATAGGCTCCTGCATCATAGGCTCGGGCGCTGGACAGATTCTGGACGTTGCCACCGGCACAGGTGATATGGCTTTGATGACTTTCAAACGCCTTCATCCCCAAAAGGTAACAGGAATCGATATTTCAGAAGGCATGCTGGCGTTGGGAAAGCAAAAGGTTCACCAGGTAGGTTTGGCGGCACAAATAGAACTCAAGTCAGGGGACAGTCAAGCCATTCCCTTCGGAGACAACAGTTTTGATGCGGTCACCGTTGCCTTTGGGGTCCGCAATTTCGAGCACCTGGAACAGGGACTCGAAGAGATTAAAAGAGTCTTGAAACCCGGAGGAAAATTGGTCGTACTGGAATTTTCCCGGCCAAAGGGAGCCTTTGGCCATCTTTACCAGTGGTATATGGGCAGGGTTACTCCCTTTATCTGTACCCTCCTGTCCAGAAATAAGAAAGCCTATACCTACCTGGGTAAATCCATCCAGGCTTTCCCTGAAGGGGCTGATTTTACGGCCGTTCTCCAAAAGACAGGGTACCGCCAGCCCAGCGCAAAAGCCCTGACCATGGGGATTTGCAGTATTTACACCGGGATAAAGTAGACAGGCAATATTTTAGCGCCTTTAACGTTTGATGTGCATGCGTTTTTTGTGGTATAAATCCTTATTGACCTGCTTGTGCTGTTGGGGATTATGGAGTGGAGCCCAGGCCCAATTCTCCGAACCCAATATGCCGGAGCACGAATCCAAACCCTATTATTTCGGCATTACGCTGTCGTATAATACCGCTCATTTTCACGAAGCCCTCAACCCCCGCTTTTTGCAATATGATAGTGTATTAACCGCTAAAACAAAGCCTGTGGGCGGATTTGGCTTAGGCCTGCTGGCCACCTTGAGGCTGAGCAGTCACTTTGAACTGCGTTTCAATCCCCAACTCATCTTTGCCACCAGGGACATCGTTTATACACTGGCATACCCTATATATCCAGAAGACAGCAATGAAGTCAAAGAAGTACAGTCCTCCCTACTGGACTTCCCGCTGCACCTGAAGTTCATGAGCGACAGGATCAACAATTTCAGGGTTTATGTCTATGCCGGGCTTAAGTATGATTATGATCTGGCCTCCAATTCTGCCAACCGCAAAACGGAAGACATGGTTAAGATCAAAGCCGGAGATTTTGGGCTGGACTATGGGGCTGGACTGAATTTCTATTTCCCTAGTTTTATATTCTCTCCAGAGATCCGCTTTTCCAATGGGTTTGGAAACCTCCTTAGTCCAGATCCAACCAATAAATATTCCAACGTATTGCAGTCCCTCAAATCCAGGATGGTGCAGTTTACCATTCACCTGGAAGGATAGGCCTCTCATTGTCGCGGGATAGGGCCGCCCTGGCTACGAGCCCCAAATTCGCCGTATCTTAGCACCCATGGAAAGATACCTGATTAAGAACGTCCTCGTGGTCAACGAAGGATCTATTCGTTCCCTGGATGTTTTGATAGCAGACGGACGGATTGCTAAAATAGCTCCCCAAATAGCCGTCTCCGGAAAAGTCACAGAAATCGATGGTAGCGGAAAGCATTTACTCCCAGGCGCCATTGATGACCAGGTACATTTCAGAGAACCAGGTCTCACCCATAAAGCAGATATCCATACAGAATCCAGGGCAGCCGTAGCCGGGGGCATCACTTCCTTCATGGAAATGCCCAATACCATTCCCAATGCCCTCACTCAGGAGTTGCTGGAAGACAAATATGCCATAGGAGCGGCCCGTTCCTTTGCCAACTACTCCTTTTTCATGGGCACCAGTAATGAAAATGCGGACGAAGTGCTGCGCACCAATGACAAGAAACAAGACGTCTGCGGCGTTAAAATTTTCATGGGCTCCTCAACCGGTAACATGCTCGTGGATAATTACCTCACCCTGGACAAAATATTCAGAGAATGCGAGGTTTTAATAGCGACCCATTGCGAGGATGAAAAAATAATCAAAGAAAACTTTGCCAGGATCAATACAGAAAAGAATGGTGATCTCCAGCCCTCCGACCATCCCTTGATCAGGGACGAAGAAGCCTGCTTCTCCTCCTCTTTTACGGCTGTTCAGTTCGCCAAGAAGTACAACACCCGTCTACATATCCTGCATATAAGTACAGCCAAGGAGTTGCAGTTATTCACCAATCTTTTGCCGCTTTCCGAAAAAAGGATTACGTCTGAAGTTTGCGTACACCACCTCCACTTCACGGCGGATGACTATGCCACCCTTGGTTACCAGATAAAATGTAATCCTGCCATCAAAGCCCCCCACAATAAGGCCTCACTTTGGGAAGCCTTGTTGGACGACAGGCTGGATGTGATCGCCACCGACCATGCCCCCCATACCTGGGCCGAAAAGCAACCACCCTATACAGCCGCCCACTCCGGATTACCCCTGGTCCAGCATTCCCTTCCCCTGATGCTCCATTACCACAGTCAAGGAAAGATCTCTCTGGAAACTATAGTCCGGAAAATGAGCCATGCCGTAGCAGATTGCTTTCAGATTGCTGATCGGGGCTATATCAGGGAAGGCTATAAAGCAGACCTGGTACTGGTGGATCTTCAGGGAAGTACCCCTGTAAATAAAGAAACCCTTTTATATAAATGCGGCTGGTCTCCGCTGGAAGGTCAAACATTAAGGGGGGGAATCACCCACACCTTTGTGAATGGAAATTTAATTTTTCAGAATCATTATGGAAAAGTAACCATAAATGACTCTTATAAGGGAGAACGGTTGAGGTTCAATCGTTAAAACCCGCTTCTTATGGAAATTGATAAAACTACCTTCTACGACTTATCTATTTTCAATGTATCCGAAGAGGATTCCGTCTTCCGGCAAATCAACCATACCCGTACCAGCGGGGGCAGGGACGAACTGGAATACCTCATGCTGCATCCCTACCATGAACTCGATCGCATCCTTTCCACTCAAGCGACCCTGCGTTGGATAATAGACCGGCATAAGGATTGGCCCTTGGAAATTACCAACGGCACCCTGATGGTCATCGATAAATATTATACCTATAACTTCGATAGAATCCCACTCAGCCATTCACCCTTAGATGCCCTGACCTACAAAATATTCCATGGTCCCGATTACTCCATGGTTAAATATTCCATCGGGCATTTCTACGACCTCTTTAAGGGAATGGATAAACTCATCCGGCTCTACCTCAACGAGGACACGCCGCAAATCTTAAAAGAGTTATTGGTCCGGGCCCAATCCATGTTTAAGGATAAGGCCATACAGGACCTGATCAGCTATAAAGCGGCTGGTGATATTAAACCGGCAGACTTCTTGAGCATGGCCCATTTTCTGCTCTACCACTTCAAGCGTTCCGTCCTGGAGATGATGCAAATCTATTATCGACTGGACGCCTATTATGGAATGGCTGATGCAGTGATGGAAAAAAACATGCACTTCCCCACCATCCATGCTCAAGCAATGCCCATTGTCAAAGTCAGCGGTTTGTCCCACCTGCTCCTGAAAAACCCCGTGCCCTATAGCCTGCAACTGGACGTACGCAATAATTTCCTTTTCCTCACCGGGGCCAATATGGCTGGAAAAAGCACCTTCATCAAAGCCGTCGGCATCAGCGTCTACCTGGCCCATATAGGCATGGCCGTGCCTGCCGACTCCATGGAATTATCCTTGTTCGACGGGTTGCTCAGTAATATTCAGGTACAGGATAATATCCTTAAAGGTGAAAGCTATTTCTACAATGAAGTGCAACGGATCAAGAGCACCGTTCTCAAAGTGGCCGATGGCAAAAAATGGCTGATCCTCATTGATGAACTCTTCAAAGGAACCAATATTGAAGACGCTATGAATTGCTCCACAGCCGTCATCAAAGGACTGCTGAAAATTCATAGTTCCCTGTTTGTCCTCAGTACCCACCTCTATGAAATTGGGGATGGCCTAAGGGTTTACCCCAATATTGCCTTCCGGTATTTCGAAACCGAAGTCGATGGAGACCAGCTCCTGTTCAGCTACCAACTCAAAAACGGCATCAGCAATGACAGGCTGGGTTATCTGATACTCAAGCGAGAGAAGGTTATCGAACTCTTGGACCAGATACCTGAGCCCCAGGTAACGCCATCTACTTAAATTCGCGGGCGCCAATGGTCGGCCGATGCCGCCGCTTCCTAAATTAAATCTCTATGTACGGCATATTGCTTGTTTCTGATCTTTTTATCCGTTTAGGTTATACAGTATCTGCCATCATCTTGCTGATATGGCTGGCTGTTCAGCATAAGAAAAACAAATCCCTCATCGCCAGTCTGGCCTCTGTGTCCAATGGGGTCCTGGCTTTCTATGCGTTGTGTTATACCCTACTTTTTTTCTACGCCTATTTTACCCAGGGAGGCTACGATGACGGACCCAATCAAATCCACAAAACCTCCATACGCATCATTTTCATTTTGGGATACTTATGGGTATGCCTTGCCATGGCCTTCCCCTGGATCAGAAATAGACCCCTGTGGATATTGATCCCTTTCGTGATCATAATCAATGCGTATAAATTCATTGGAAACAGTTTTGTTATCAGCAATAGGGCTGGCTATCATGAGGCCTCCTGGTTAGGGAACTTTTTTTCAGGGTTTGTATTTAGCCGAAGCGCTTTTGGGGTGTTCCTGGTATTGGCAGGTATCTATTTCATGCTGGTGCTTTGTTTGTATATGTTTGGAAAATGGGTCAGGAAATTCGCAGAAACGCCTCCGGCTCCATAATTTTGCGAAGACAAGCGCCGGCGGCGCGGACCATTTGTGAAGATTGAAAATGTGCGAAAGATATGTTGGTCAAAACCTTTGGAAGCGCCCTCTACGGCATAGAGGCCCGCACCATTACCATCGAAGTAGACGTAGGCCAGGGATTACATTACTATATTGTAGGACTACCCGATAGTGCCATCAAAGAGAGCCTTAGGCGGATTGAATCGGCTTTGAAAAGCAATGGATGGCTCATGCCCCGAACCAAACTAGTGATCAACCTTGCTCCCGCTGACTTACGCAAATCAGGAACGGCCTTTGATCTACCCATGGCCATAGGGGTATTGGGCGCCAGCGGACAATTATCTCCGGGACCGGCTACTGCCACGACATTAGCGAATAACCCTCCTGGGCATCAACCCAAAATGGAACTACCAGCCCTGAAACATTATTTGATGATGGGAGAACTCTCCCTGGACGGAACTTTACGCCCCATACGCGGTGTCATGGCAATGGCTGAAGAAGCCTCCAGGGAAGGTTTTCATGGGCTTATCATCCCGGAAGAGAATGCCCCGGAAGCGGCCCTGGCCCAAACGATTCCCATTTATGGTGTTCATCATATGACCCAGGTCGTGGATATTCTGGAAGGTAGGTGGGTCCCCAAACCGGCTGCCAGCCAAGGCAGACCATTGGGGCTGAATGAGTTTACAGCAGCTGGCACCAAATCCACCACATTGGCTGCATCCCCCGGAAACAGCACCAGCATCACCCCTTCAGGCGTTAAACCTGGAAATGGTTACCCTGCGCCAGTCGCCCACCCTTCTGAAGACTTTGCCCATGTAAAGGGACAGCAACATATTAAAAGAGCCCTGGAAATTGTCGCAGCAGGTAGCCACAATGCCTTGCTCATAGGCCCCCCTGGTACAGGGAAGACCATGCTGGCCCGGTTGCTGCCCTCCATACTCCCACCCCTGACCAGGCCAGAAGCTATAGAAACCACCAAGATCTACAGCATTACTGGAAAGTTGCCTTTGGGAAAGGCATTGATGATGGAAAGACCTTTCCGGTCTCCTCACCACACCGTGAGTAATATTGCCCTGGTAGGGGGAGGCCCCATTCCCCAACCGGGAGAAATATCCCTGGCACATAATGGCGTCTTGTTTTTAGATGAATTACCAGAGTTCAGCAAAGCCGTATTGGAAGTACTGCGTCAGCCCATGGAAGAAAACAAGGTGACCATTTCCAGGGCAGCAGGGACCCTGGACTTTCCTGCCCGGTTCATGCTGATTGCCGCCATGAACCCCTGCCCTTGCGGGTATTACACCCATCCTCAAAAAGCCTGTACCTGTACTTCTGCCCATATCCAACGCTACATGAACAAGATCTCAGGCCCCCTATTGGATAGGATAGACCTGCACCTGGAGGTAGGACCGCTTGACGAGCAAACCTTGCAAAGCGCGCCGGGGGCCCCAGCGGCAGCGGCGCCGGGGGCCCAAGCGGCAGCGGCGCCGTCGTCCGTTGCGGCCGCACCTGTCCAACCGACACCCAATTCGCCGGTCACGCTCCCCGAGTCCTCAGCGGCTGTCCGCGGACGAGTACAGGCGGCAAGACTGCTACAAGCAGAGCGATTAGCAGCATATACCGGTGTCTATGCCAATGCCCATATGAATGCAGCCATGGTACAACAGTTTTGTAAGCTAACCCCTGAATCAGGGAAATTATTAAGGATGGCCATGGACAAGCTTCATTTTTCTGCCAGGGCCTACGACCGGATCTGTAAAGTCTCCCGGACCATTGCAGACCTGGAAGGAAGCCCCGAAATCAAACCCATACACATCGCCGAGGCCCTCCAATTCCGGAGTTTAGACCGCTCGGGCTGGGCCGGATAAATTGTCTTAAATTTGTGGTCCGAAAATCTTTGAAGAAGTCTTCTATGAAAGTCTCCGGTTTCACCTTTGTACGCAATGCCCTTAAATTCGGTTACCCCATAGTGGAATCTATTCAATCCATTTTACCTATAGTGGACGAATTTGTGGTCAGCGTGGGCAATTCCGATGATGAAACACTGGCCCTGATCCAATCCATCGGCTCTCCCAAGATTAAGATCGTCCCCTCCGTCTGGGACGATTCCCTCAGAGCCGGAGGAAAAGTCCTGGCGGTGGAAACCGACAAAGCGCTGGCAGCGGTGGCCAAAAACAGTACCTGGGCTTTTTACCTGCAAGGAGACGAGGTTGTGCATGAAAAGTACCTGGGCAACATCCGGGCAGCCATGGAACAATACAAAGACGATCCTAAAGTCGAAGGCCTTCTCTTCAAATATGAACACTTTTATGGAAGCTACCGTTATGTAGGGGACAGCCGCAAATGGTACTCCAGGGAGATCCGCATCATCCGCAATGATCCGACCATCCATTCCTACCGGGACGCCCAGGGTTTCCGGAAACTGGATGCCAAAACAGGGGCGTTGCGTAAGCTCCAGGTAAAACTCATTGATGCTTACATCTACCACTACGGCTGGGTGAAAGACCCCAGGGAACATGAGAAAAAGCTCAACTATTTCCCTACCCTATGGAACGACGAAAAGGGCATGGAAGCCTGGAAAGACAGGTTGGCCAAACCCACTTCAGCATACCTGCAACAAGACATTGATAGCCTGGCCTTTTTCCAGGGCACGCACCCCGAAGTCATGAACCGACGGGTAGCCATGGAAGACTGGGACTTTGATTTCGACATTCATCAAAAAAACTTTAAACGCGGTAAGGACCGGATCTTATACTGGCTGGAAAAGCAAACCGGAAAGAGACTGTTTGAATACCGCAACTATCAAATTATATGAAACTCCTATTACACTATTTAAAACCCTATAAATGGATTGTACTGCTGGCTTTGGCCCTGGCAGCCATTAACCAGATCTTCTCCATGCTGGACCCGATCATTTTCGGAAAAATGGTCGATCATTTTGCGAACCACCCGCATTTTCGTAATGGCAACATAAACCCAGACAATTATAAAAATTACATTCGCGGGGAGCCCCTCACCAAACAGGATTATATCTGGGGTGTGCTCAAATTCCTGGGTATGCTGGTCGGCGTGGCCATGGTTTCCAGAATAGCCAAGGCTTTCCAGGACTATTATAGCCAGGTCATCGTCCAGCGCTTCGGGGCCACCATCTTCACCGATGGGCTAAAACACTCCATGGGTTTACCCTTCAGCGATTTTGAAGACCAGCGTAGCGGAGAAACCTTATCCATTTTAGCCAAGGTCCGGGCAGATACGGAGAAGTTCATTTTATCCTTTATAAACGTCCTGTTTGGTATCATTGTAGGGGTAATATTCGTATCCATCTGGTCCTTCAGGCTGCATTGGTCCATCATGCCCATATATGCAGTAGGCATGGTCATTTTATCCTGGCTAACCTCCGTGTTGAGCAAGAAAATCAAAGTCATCCAAAAAAAGATCACCTACGAGACCAATGCCCTGGCCGGCAGCACTACGGAATCCTTACGGAATATCGAACTTGTCAAAAGCCTTGGTTTGACCAATCAGGAAATCAAAAGGTTAAACCTGACCACCTTTAAAATCCTGGGACTGGAACTCAGAAAGGTAAAAAGCATACGCCCCTTGAGCTTCATTCAGGGCACCTTCGTGAATTTCCTGAGACAATCCATTATGTTCCTGTTGATGATGCTGGTATTTTGGGACAAATTATCTCCTGGTGAGTTGATCACGATGCTGTTTTTTTCCTTCTTCATTTTCGGCCCCTTACAAGAGTTGGGAAATATCATTCTTAATTTCAGGGAAGCGGAAGCTTCTTTGCAGAATTTCCATAATCTGATGGAAAAGCCCCTTGAGAAGGAACCCCCTCATCCCATTCATCTCGGTCAAATACACAACCTGACTTTTAATCATGTCAGTTTCCAGCACCAGACAGCTCCTCAGAAAGCAGTCGACAATATTACTTTTCGGGTCAATAAAGGGGAAACCATAGCCTTCGTCGGACCTTCCGGATCCGGCAAGACCACCCTGATGAAACTCATTGTAGGGTTGTACCAGGCCCAGGAGGGAACGATTACCTATAACAATATCGATGCTAAGGAAATACGTTTGGATGACCTCCGCAATCAAATCGGTTTTGTCACCCAGGACACCCAACTGTTCTCCGGAAGTATCAAAGAGAATTTGTTATTTGTAAAACCGGAAGCCACGGATGCAGAACTCTTAGATGCCCTCCACAAGGCATCCTGCGACAGGCTACTGGCCAGGGCGGAGAAGGGATTAGACACCGTGATCGGTGAAGGAGGCATGAAAATTTCCGGGGGTGAAAAACAACGTTTATCCATAGCCCGGGCCCTCCTTCGTAAACCTGCCCTGCTCATCTTTGATGAAGCCACATCGGCCCTGGATTCTATTACTGAGGAGTCCATTACCGGAACCATACGCAGCATTTCAGAAGAAGGCAAACAGATCTGTGTACTCATAGCCCACCGCCTAAGCACCATCATGCACGCGGACCGCATATATGTGCTGGAACAAGGGGATGTAGAAGAAGTAGGGACACACGATAGCCTACTGGAATCTAAAGGCTTGTATTATGCCATGTGGAGGCAGCAAATCGGAGAGAGGAAGAAGGCGGCTATACAGAAAGTAGCAGAATAATTGATCTAATTTTGTACGATGTCACACGAACCTCGCCCGAATTATTTGTGGAGCATGCTCACCATGAAATGCCCCCGTTGCCGAAGGGGTAAGCTTTTCAAAAACTATAGCCCCTACAACCTCAAGCATACGCTGGACATGCAGGAAACGTGCCCTGTATGCGGACAACCAACGGAACTGGAGCCAGGCTTTTATTATGGAACGGGATATGTAAGTTATGCGCTGGCAGTGGCCCTGATTGTGGCTTGGTGGGTAGCCTGGTGGGTGCTCATTGGCATTTCCGCTGAGGACAATAGGGTGTTCTGGTGTCTCGGATTGTGCATAGCTTTTTTATTTCTCATACAGCCCTGGCTGATGCGCCTGAGCAGGGTCATCTACCTATGGTTCTTTGTCAGCTATGACGATGACTACGAGCATAATCCCGTGAAAAGATATGTGAGCGGAAGCAAGGAAACACGCCCCCATTCGCATTAAGCGTGGCCGCACTAGTTCGGTCACGCCGGGTCAGGCCCAAACCCGGTTGGCCGGCCCGCACTAGTTGAGCAACTCTATGATACCGGCTATGCCCTGACCTCCACCCACACAAGCGGTGATCATCCCATATTTTTTACCCAACCGACGCAGTTCGTGCATCATCTGCACGGTCAGTTTGGTGCCCGTACATCCCAGGGGATGGCCTAAAGCAATGGCTCCTCCGTTGATATTGACCCTTTCGGGGTCTATACCTAATTCCCGGATAACAGCCAGGGATTGACTGGCAAAGGCTTCATTGAGTTCTATCAAATCGATTTGCCCTAAGGACATATTTGCCTGCTTTAGCGCTTTAGGCACCGCCGCAACAGGCCCTATGCCCATAATGCGGGGAGGCACCCCGGCACTGGCGCAACTGATCAACCTCGCCAGGGGCTTAATACCCAATTCCTGTACCATCTTTTCTCCCATCACAATCACGAAGGCAGCTCCATCGCTGGTTTGGGAAGAATTACCCGCTGTCACAGATCCTCCGGCAGCAAATACAGGTTTTAATTTAGCCAGGGCCTCCAGAGAGGTGTCTGCCCTTACGCCTTCATCCGTATCTACCACGTAAGACTTCTTTTGGCGTTTGCTTTTAGCATCCACAAAAACTTCTTCTATAGTGATAGGTAATATGCCTGGTTTGAAATATCCATTTTGAATGGCTACATGAGCCCTTTGGTGAGAACGCAAAGCAAACTGGTCCTGGTCTTCCCGGCTCACGTTGAACTGCTTGGCGACGGCTTCCGCTGTCAAGCCCATGCCCAGGTAATAGTCCGGCGTAACAGAAGCCACAGAATAAGCAGGCACTGTCTTCCAACCGGAAGTAGGGACCAGGCTCATACTTTCGGTTCCCCCTGCTACGATACAATCAGCCTGTCCACTACGGATCTTAGCCGTGGCCATGGCAATGGTTTCCAGGCCGGAAGCGCAATAGCGGTTCACAGTAACACCAGGAACCTCAATGCCCAATGCCCGGACAGAAATCATACGGCCCACCTGCAACCCTTGTTCGGCTTCTGGTACAGCATTCCCTACGATAACATCGTCCACCCGATGGGCTTCCAACTGCGGAACAGTCGCCATCAACCCTTTGATGACGTCCACAGCCAGGTCATCCGGCCTGTAAAAACGAAACCCTCCCCTTTTTGACTTACCCACCGCTGTCCGGTAACCTGCCACAATAAAAGCGTCTTGCATATGAAGCCAGTTTAAATCGTTTCACAAAGTATAAACCTACGCCAATTTTAGGAACTCACCTATCTTCGCGCCAACAAATATGTACACACTTCTACGCCAATTCTTATTCAAATTTCCGGCCGAGGATGTCCATCATTTTGCCATGGGCTCCTTTCAGACGGCGGGCAAAATAGGTCCTGTCCGATCCCTGTTACAACATTCATTTACCCCCGCGCAACCAAGCCTTAAAAGGGAAATGTGGGGACTAACTTTTCGCAATCCCGTAGGGTTAGGGGCAGGGTTTGATAAAAACGCCCTTTACCTCAAAGAATTAGACCTCCTCGGATTTGGATTCGTAGAAATCGGTACGGTTACTCCCCGACCCCAACCCGGAAATGAAAAGCCAAGGCTGTTCCGCTTGCCCCAGGATAAGGCCCTGATCAACCGTATGGGTTTTAACAATGAAGGCGCGGAAGCAACGGCCATACGGGTGCGCAAATGGAGAGACAACCATGCTTCCAATCTGATCGTCGGTGGAAATATTGGGAAAAACAAAGACACACCCAATGAAGAGGCCTGGAAGGACTATGAGTCCTGTTTCAAAACCCTCCGGGACACGGTAGACTATTTTGTCGTAAACGTTAGTTCTCCCAATACGCCGGGACTAAGGGCCTTGCAGGATAAAGATGCATTGCTCGGCATCCTGTCCAGGTTGCAGGACATCAATACGGGTTCCGCCCAACCCAGGCCTTTGTTGCTTAAAATCGCCCCCGACCTTACCGAAGGACAGCTCGATGACATCATCAGCCTGGCAGCTGAGGTAAAATTAAGCGGGCTGGTAGCCACCAATACCACCATCAGCCGGGAGGGTCTTCGCAGCCCAGCCGCCCAGGTAGCCGGCATTGGCAATGGAGGCCTCAGTGGAGCTCCTATCCGGGCACTTAGCCAGGGCGTAGTGGAATACATTCACCGCCACAGTTCCGTTCCCATTATCGGCTCCGGAGGCATATTCACCGGCCAGGACGCCAAAGCCCGGTTGGAGGCAGGCGCTTCCCTTGTTCAAGTCTGGACAGGATTTATCTACGAAGGGCCAGCCATCGTCAAGAAAATTTGTGACGCGCTGGCGTAGGTATAGGTCGCGGTAGGGCCTCCCAGCGCTCAGACCTGACCCTAAAATAGGGTCAGGTCTGAGCCTCGCCCACCCATTTGGCGCCCAAGATGGTTATAGGCTTTTTCGGTAGCTTCTCTTCCCCTGGGCGTACGCATGATGAAGCCTTCCTGAATCAAAAAAGGCTCATATACCTCTTCCAGGGTACCCGGTTCCTCGCCTACGGAAGTGGCAATCGTAGTCAACCCTACCGGCCCACCTTTGAACTTATCGATAATGGTGCTAAGAATGCGGTTATCCATATCATCCAAGCCATGCTCGTCCACGTTCAATGCACGCAGACTATGCTGGGTAATGCCCAAATCGATCATTCCATTACCCAATACCTGGGCAAAGTCCCTCACCCTGCGCAATAACCCATTGGCGATACGAGGGGTTCCCCGGCTACGGCGGGCGATTTCAAAGGAGGCATCGGAGGTTATTTTAGTACCCAGGATGCTCGCAGAGCGGTGTACAATCTTCTCCAGGGTTTTGGCATCGTAATACTCCAGCCTCGATTTGATACCAAACCTGGAAAGTAAAGGGGCGGTAAGTAACCCGCTGCGGGTGGTTGCACCCACCAGGGTAAAAGGATTGAGGTTGATCTGAATGCTTTTAGCATTGGGGCCGGAGTCGATTAAGATATCGATGCGGTAGTCCTCCATGGCAGCATAGAGGTATTCTTCCACTACGTTGCTCAACCGGTGTATCTCGTCTATAAACAAAACCCCACCGGATTCCAGGTTGGTCAGTAAACCAGCCAGATCCCCCGGTTTCTCAATGACAGGACCTGAGGTCTCTTTTATACTTACGCCTAACTCAGCTGCTACAATACGGCTGAGGGTAGTCTTACCCAATCCGGGAGGACCATGGAAAAGGATATGATCCAAAGCCTCCCCCCTGAGTTTTGCTGCCTTGATAAAAATCTTCAGGTTCTCCACAATTTGGGGCTGACCAGAAAATTCTTCCATTTCTTTTGGCCTGATATTATTCTCAAACTCACGTTCCGCAGCACTTTGGCCTTCTTTTCCCGTATTTAGGAGTGGATTGCTCATAATTCTGTACAAACCTAATTGGAAAAATGGAGAATTTGCAGTTAAACCATTACAATCAAAACACCACCTGCCATGTATTATCAATTATTAGGAAGAAGCGGACTCAAGGTATCTGAGCTTTGTTTGGGAACCATGGGCTTTGGCACCGAAAACGGATGGGGAGCCGACGATGAAACCAGTTTTCAGATCCTGGAAACCTTTGCCAATGCCGGAGGCAATTTTCTGGATACCGCCAATCGCTATAAAGAAGGTTCGTCAGAAACCATCATAGGGCAATTTATACAACCCAGGGACAGGGATTATTTCGTCCTTGCCACCAAATATTCCCTCTATGACAACCTGACCAATCCCAATGCCAGTGGCAACTCCCGGAAGAACATGATGCGTAGTGTAGAAAACAGCCTCCGTCGTTTGCAAACCGATTTTGTGGATGTGCTCTATCTCCATATCTGGGATTTGCTTACCCCTGTTGACGAAGTACTCCGAGGCCTGGACGACCTGGTACGTCAGGGAAAAATTCGTTATGCGGCTATCAGTGATACCCCAGCCTGGGTCGTAGCCCAGGGCAATACCCTGGCCACCCTCATGGGCTGGACCCCCTTTATTGCCTTACAGGTAGAATACAGCCTGCTTCAAAGGACCCCTGAACGCGAATTGATCCCCATGGCCAAACACTTTGGACTAACGCTGACGCCCTGGGCGCCTCTAGCCGGCGGCGCCCTGAGTGGAAAATACCTCAGGGGTGAAAAAGGAAGGATAGCCGCTTCCTCTAAAAGGCTCAATGACCAGAGCCGGAAAATCACCGAAGCAGTAGTAAAGATCGCCGACGAACTGAAGGTCCCCGCTTCCCATGTAGCCCTGCAATGGACCAAGTCCCAAGGAATTTCTTCTATTCCCATTGTAGGTGCCACCAAAGTGTCCCAACTCCAGGAAAACCTGGATTGCCTCTCCTTAAACCTGAGTGCCGAGCACCTCGAAAGGCTCAATGAGGTAAGCGCCATAGAACTGGGCTTCCCCGGCGATTTCTACAAAGAGGAAGGGGTAAAGAAAAACAACTACGGCGGATTCTACGACCGGATTATCTGGCCCGGGCGTTAAGCCGCTTCTTCCGGCAAGCGTTCCGCCCAGCACCACAGGTACACGCCTCGGGCGCGGAAAAAAAAGCACCCTCAGCGCTACCTGCGGTGCTTGGCCATTGCACGAGTCCAAACGACCCCTGCTTGGATCACCACTTGTGGTGCAAAGCCATACGCAAAGGCTCGTCCACGTTAGCGCTGCTCGTTTGCTACCCAACGAAGTACCCATTCAGGGTCCGGGCAGTTGTGGAGATAATGCGAACGCTCCGAATACCGGCAAACGCCGGGGTAGTCTCCTTGTTTGCCTTCCATATCCAGGATGATCTGGAAGTGAAGGTGAGGAGGCCAGCCCCCATTTTCCGTGGGATCACCCAGCCAGCCCAGTGGTTGTCCCGACTGGAGAAAATCCCCTTTTTTATGAACGGCAAGAGAAGCCTTAGAGAGATGCCCGTACAAAGTATGCCCTGCCAGGGCTCCCTGATCGTCGAAATGCGCAAGGATCACCGTACCCCCATAGTCTCCCTTGCCCTCATTATAGGCTAGGCTTTGTATTTGGCTGGGGCAAGGAGCAAATATTGGTGTACCTGCCGGCCCCCAAATATCTACCCCTAAGTGGAAGCGCCTAGGCTCCTGCCCGTCTCCGTCAAAGTGGGTACTGCCGGCATAGATCTTCCTGGTTTCGCCATATCCTCCCGCCAGGTACCGGGCTCCACTATCAGCCCATTGGTCTTCAACCCAGTTACAAAAAGTGGGAAGGTGCTCATAAATGGCTGGGTTCAATGCAACATTTGTCTCCGATAGATCCAGGCGTAGCCATTGATCAACGCCTTTATTGAAGGGAACGACCGGATGAAAATGTGTATATTCTTTCCAATATTGGGTAAGTGGTTTTGACGTCATATAAGCCGAGCGTAAATTGAGCAATAAATATATTCACGAGACTACTTAACAACAAAAAGCTATGAAAAAAATCTGGACGCTTGCCATAGGGCTCTGCTGCTGGTCAACCATGCTTCAGGCGCAAAACACGCCCCTATGGATGCGCTATCCTGCCATATCTCCCGATGGTAAAACCATTGCATTTGGCTACAAAGGAGACCTTTACCGGGTTGCGACCTCAGGTGGTGTTGCCACACCACTGACCATCCATGAGGCGCATGATATGATGCCCGTATGGAGCCATGACGGCAAGTACATTGCCTTTGCTTCTGACAGGCACGGCAACTTCGACGTATACGTTATGCCAGCCACTGGAGGAGCCCCCGTCCGTTTGACCTACAATAGTGCAGGAGATTATCCCTATGACTTTAGTCCCGATGACAAGTCTGTTATCTTCGGCAGTGCCAGGAATGCCCCGGCAGCCAGCATACGTTACAGCATCCTGCTTTTCAGAAACCTTTATAAAGTCTCCATCAATGGAGGTCGTCCCCAGCTGATCAGTGCGGCAGGTATGGAGAACGCCCACTTTAACTCAAAAGGCACCCAGGTTGTCTTCCAGGATACCAAAGGTTATGAAGACGAATGGCGCAAACACCATACCTCAGCGGTGACCAAAGACATTTGGCTCTATGACCTTTCTTCCGGAAAATATACCCAGATCAGCCAATTCAAAGGCGAGGACAGGGAACCTTTATTCGGAAGTGATGACAAAACGGTTTACTACCTCAGTGAACAAAACGGCACGCAGAACCTGTTTAAAACAACCGTTTCTGGGGCCAATAGCCAACAACTGACCGATTTCAAAGCTAATCCCGTAAGGCACCTGAGCCGTTCCAATGACAATACGTTTTGCTTTACCTGGAATGGAGAAATCTATACCTACAAAGAAGGCGGACAACCCGCTAAAGTGAATATTCAAATTGAAAACGACGGCAGGCAGGGGGTAGATAAAAATCTCCCCATCAACGGCAACGTCACGGAGTTCACCGTTAGCCCCAATGGCAAGGAAGTAGCCTTCGTAAGCCGGGGTGAAGTGTTCGTGACCAGCGTGGAAGGCACTCAGACCAAACGCATCACCAATACCCCCCAACAGGAACGCATGGTACAATGGGCCCCTGATGGAAGGAGCCTGATTTATGCTACCGAAAGAGGGGATAGCTGGGACATCTACAAAGCCTCCATAGCCCGCAAAGAGGAACCCTACTTCTACGCCTCTACCATCATAAAAGAAGAACCGGTGATCGCTACAGATGCAGACGAGTACCAACCCAAGTATTCCCCTGATGGCAAACAAATAGCCTACATCGAGGAGCGGAACATCCTTAAAGTTTATAACCTGGACAGCAAAAAGACCGTTACGATTCTCCCTGAAGGGCATAACCATAGTTATGCCGACGGGGACTGGGATTTTGTCTGGAGTCCAGACAGCAAATGGATCATCACCGATGACCAGCGCAACTATTTTGGTAGTTCCCACGCTGCCCTTATTAAGGCTGACGGTAGTGGGTCCATCATTTATCCGGTCAGCAGCGGCTTTGGAGAAAACAACAACAAATGGGTTTTGGGCGGGAAGGCCATGACCTGGTCCTCTGGTCGTGAAGGACGTAAATCCCTGGCCAACCAGGGCTCCAGGGAGGAAGATGTATATGCGGTCTTCTTTGACCAGGAAGCCTTCGACCGCTTTCAGCTCAGTAAGGAAGACTATGAACTGTTAAAAGAAAAGGAAAAGGACAGCAAAAAGGATACGACCAAGAATAAAGACCTCACGCTGGACCTCACCAACCTGGAAAACCGCAAGATCAGGCTCACCATTAATAGTTCCTCCCTGGCCGATTACGTACTAAGTCCCGACGGAGACAAGCTATACTACCTCTCTGCATTTGAAAAAGGGTTTGACCTATGGGTTACAGAACCCCGTACCAGGGAAACCCGCATCCTGGCAAAGTTAGGCGCCTCTCCGTCCGGCATTGAGATTTCTAAGGATGGCAAAAGCCTGTTTGTTTCCAGTAATGGGGGCCTGATGAAAATTGACGCAGAAAGTGGAAGGCCTACCCCCATCGGTATCAACGGAGAAATGGACCTGGACGGAGCCGCCGAAAGAGCCTACATTTTTGAGCACGCCTGGAGGCAGGTCAAAAAGAAACTCTACGATCCAAAAATGGGCGGTGTTGATTGGGAAGCCTATAAAGCTACCTATGCCCGCTTCCTGCCCCATATTACAGACAATTACGACTTCCAGGAACTACTCAGTGAAATGCTGGGTGAACTCAACGTTTCCCATTCCGGAGGCAGATATAATCCCCGCAATCCCAATCCTGACCGCACGGCGGCCCTGGGTCTGCTTTATGACGAAACCTATTCCGGTAGCGGCCTGAAGATCTCAGAGGTCATCGTAGGTGGTCCCGTGGACAAGGCTTCCGACAAGATCAAAGCAGGAAATATCATTGAAAAGATCGATGGCAACGATATAACCGACGACGTTGATTGGGCCAAATGGTTAAACCTGAAAGCCGGAGAAAACACCCTCCTCAGCGTTTACGACCCTGCCACGGGTACCCGCTGGGAAGAAAGTGTAAGACCTATTACAGGCGGTGAAGAAAGCGGCTTGCTTTATACCCGATGGACCAAACGCATGAAAGACATGGTAGCCAAACTCAGCGGAGGCAAAATAGGTTACGTTCACGTAGAAGGCATGAATGATGCCAGTTACAGAGAAGTAGTTGACGAAGTAATGGGTAAAAACCAGGAAAAGAAAGCACTGATCGTGGACACCCGCTTCAACGGTGGCGGCTGGCTTCATGATGACCTCAACACCTTCCTAAGTGGCAAACACTACCTCTCCTTTGCCCCTCAGGGCCATCTGCTTAATGGAGGGGAATCCGCTAATCGTTGGGATAAGCCCAGTTGCGTGCTCATGAGCGAAAGCAACTACAGCGATGCCTTCATCTTCCCCTATAGCTACAAAGCATTGGGCATAGGCAAACTCATCGGTATGCCCGTGGCCGGCACCGGTACAGCAGTGTGGTGGGAAAGTCAGATAGACCCCACCATCATCTTTGGTATACCCATGATCGCCACCATAGGTAAAGAAGGACGTCCAACTGAAAACCTACAGGTAGAACCCGACATCCGGGTACCCTTACCTTATGAAGATTTCCTTTCCGGAAAGGATCCCCAGTTGGAAGCCGCGGTAAAAGAAATGCTTTCAGAGGCCGGAGAATAACCTCCGTAGCTTCAGCCAATCCTTTAAATAGGAAGAGGCCGTCTCAGTTACTTTTGAGACGGCCTCTTCCTTTAGTTTAGGTCCAGTAAGCCTACATCACCACGTTAATCATTTTCCCCGGCACGTAAACCACCTTCTTTACTGATTTACCATCCAACCATTTCTGGACGATTTCATTGGACATGATCAACTGCTCCACTTCCGCCTGAGAGGCGCTAAGGGTGATGTCCAATTCCGTGCGGGTTTTGCCGTTGATGGCAATGGGATATAATTTAGAGGATTCGACCAGATACTTTGGTTCAAATTTGGGATAAGCCGCATCCAGGACGCTGCCGGATTGACCCAATTCATGCCATAGTTCTTCGGCAACGTGGGGTGCGTAAGGCGCCAGCAATATCAATAAGGGGACCAGTATATCCTTCTTGTGGGAGTTCAGCTCACCCAGTTCGTTGACACAAACCATGAAGGCGCTGACTGCCGTGTTAAAGGAGAATCGTTCCGTATCCTCGTCTACCTTTTTGATGGCCTTATGCAGGACTTTCCATTCCGCATCGGTAGGTGCATCCTCTTTCCATACTTTACCCTTTTGCTCATCGTAGAATAAGCGCCAGAATTTGCGCAGGAAGCGATGTACCCCTTCAATGCCTTTGGCGTCCCAGGGCTTGCTTTGTTCCACAGGGCCCAGGAACATTTCGTACATACGGAAGGTATCTGCACCGTACTTATCAACCAGCACATTGGGGTTGACGGTGTTGAAGAGGCGCTTACTCATTTTCTCCACTTCCGTACCACAGATGTATTTACCATCCTCCAGTACAAAATGAGCATCCGCATATTCATTCCTCCACTTACGGAAGGCCGCTACATCCAATTCCAAACCGTCTACGATGTTGACGTCCACATGTAAGGGAGTGATCTTCCACCCCTCATAGGAATCAGGATCACCGGGCATCACCAACTGGTCCCCCCTATTTGCCTGCTGGATCAGATCTTCTAAAGTCAGGAAACTATTGGACAATCCATCGGCAATTCCTTTGGACAGAAATACCGTCATCTCGGGGCGCCCAGGCGCATCCAGGCGATAGACGAACCGGCTGCTCCCCTGGATCATACCCTGGTTAACGAGCTTCTTAAAGGGCTCATCAAATCCAATATACCCCAGATCATAGAGCGCTTTTGTCCACATCCTGCTGTAAAGCAGGTGTCCAACCGCATGCTCAGCCCCACCTATGTATAGGTCTACCTGATTCCAATAATCACTTAAACGACGGTCGCAAAATTCCTGCTCATTGTGGGGATCCATATACCTCAGGAAATACCAGCTGCTTCCTGCATAACCAGGCATGGTGTTGGTTTCCAGGTGTTGGGCCGTCCAGGATGCCACATTAGCCAGCGGCCCTTCTCCATCAGGCCCTGGCCCGTATTTTTCGATGTGCGGTAACTCCAGCGGCAGTTCAGAATCGGGTAAAGGGGAAGCAATCCCTTCATTCCAGGTGATGGGAAAGGGTTCGCCCCAATAACGCTGGCGACTGAACGCCGCATCCCGCATTTTGAAGTTGACTTTGCGCCTGCCTATTTGCAGCGCTTCCAATTTCTCAATCACAACCCCAATGGCATCCCGCATCACCATCCCATCCAGGAACCCACTGTTGGACAGCTTGGCGTCCTTGGTAGGATTAGCAGCTTCCCCGTCATAGTCTCCCCCGATGATATTGGTAATGGGAATCTGGAAGAACCTGGCGAATTTGAAATCGCGTTCATCTCCACAAGGAACAGCCATGATGGCGCCAGTGCCATAACCAGCTAATACGTATTCAGAAATCCAAACAGGAATCTTCTTATTACTGTCAAAAGGGTTCAAAGCATAGGCACCGGTAAAACAGCCAGAAATTTTCTTTTCTGACATACGTTCCCGCTCGCTGCGGCTGTTGACATAAGCGACATATTCCTCTACTTCC
>CAJCIQ010000254.1 GCA_903970475.1 Beijerinckiaceae bacterium | reverse complement strand
TGCCGTGAGCGGCTTCTGCTTCCATCACATGGCCATCGGGCGTGATGAGGGTTGACGTCATCAGACCCAGGGAACCAAAGCCTTGGGCTACGGTATCACTTTGTACGTCTCCGTCATAGTTTTTACAAGCCCAAACAAAGTTACCGTGCCATTTCAGGGCGCTGGCAACCATGTCATCGATGAGGCGGTGCTCATAGGTGAGTCCGTGCTTATCGAATTCGGCTTTGAATTCCTTCTCATAGGTTTCTTCAAAGATGTCTTTGAAGCGACCGTCGTATTTTTTAAGAATGGTATTCTTGCTGCTGAAGTAGAGTGGCCATTTTTTCTGCAACGCCATGTTGAAACAAGCGCGTGCAAAGCCACGGATGGATTCATCGGTGTTATACATAGCCAGTGCTACGCCATCTCCTTTGAAGTTGTATACTTCGTAGGAAATGGTTTCACCTCCGTCTTCGGGTTGGAAGGTGACGGTGAGTTTGCCTTTTCCTTTGGTGACAAAGTCAGTGGCCCGGTACTGGTCTCCAAAAGCGTGACGGCCAATACAGATAGGCGCCGTCCAGTTGGGAACCAGGCGGGGGATGTTGCTGATGACGATGGGCTCACGGAAAACGGTCCCGTCAAGGATGTTGCGGATGGTGCCATTGGGGCTTTTCCACATTTGTTTGAGGTTGAACTCCTTTACCCTGGCTTCATCGGGGGTGATGGTAGCGCACTTGATACCAACGCCATATTGCCTGATGGCATTGGCTGCGTCAACGGTTACCTGGTCATTGGTTTGGTCCCTGTACTCAATGCCCAGGTCATAGTATTTAATATCCAGATCCAGATAAGGTAATATCAGTTTTTCTTTGATTAATTTCCAAATGATTCGCGTCATTTCGTCCCCGTCTAATTCTACCACAGGGTTTTGAACTTTGATTTTTTGTGCCATAGTGTTAAACTACTTTTTTATGCAGCCCGAATTGCCGGGGGGGCTAAAGTTAGGAAATTTAGACATTCACCACCAGTACTGGAATATTAACTCCATGCCTGACGGAATTTATGGTTTCTCCATGTATAAAATCCTGAAGTCCGGTATGCCGGTGGGCACCCATGACCAGCATGTCTGCCTGGGTCTCGGTCACCAATCGTATGATTTCGCTGATGCGGTTTTTATATCCCAGTATCCCCCTTGCTTTATATCCCTTTGCTTCAAGGGAGGCGACATAGACCTGTAACCTACGGGAGTCCTCAATGCTTTCTTCGTCGAAAGAGTCGTAGCCGAGCATGCGGGCGCTGGCGCTTTCTACGATATGGATGAGGATAAACTCGGTTTCGGCCACGGGTTGCGGCGTGCCCACCTCCGCACCGGTTGCCGCCTCTACGTCGGATGCGGCTCGTGGCTGGTGCCCGGGCACGCTTTGGCCTAGCGCATGGCTGAGGAGCTTAATATCTGCTGCGCTGAACTCCAGGGCAATAGCAATCCGTTGATAATGGGGGATGTCCAGGTGAAAATTGCCTTCTATATCTCCATGTATGCGGGGAGGAGGAAGCCTCCTGTAGCGCAAGCGCAAGGGGACATAAAAGGTATAGCCCAGCAGCCCTACAAACCCTGCCATTCCAACGGAAAGAACGGCCTTAAGCAAAAAGGGCGCTCCTGCCTTGAAGTAATCCGAGATAAGTCCCACCACCAGGTCCAGGTTCAGATAGATTAATACTCCGGCTACTACCCAGGATAAAAACTGGGTGAAACCATGGATAGCAAAAGGCCCCATGGTTTGTTTGTCGCTTACAAAATGGATCAGGGGAATAACGGCAAAGGCCAGTTGAAGGCTAAGGACCACCTGAGATAGTACGATAAGTTGGTTAATTTCCTTGTCTCCGTAAATCCATAGCACAATGATGGCGGGTACGATGGCCAATAGCCGGGTCAATAGCCTGCGGAGCCAGGGGTTGAGGCGGAGGCGCAAATATCCCTCCATGACGATCTGACCTGCCAAAGTACCGGTGATGGTCGAACTTTGCCCTGCCGCAATCAGGGCAACGGCAAACAAGGTGGGAGCGAGTTTGTTCCCCAATAGCGGTGCTAACAGGTGGTAGGCTCCTTGTATGTCGCCTACATCTGTTCTTCCGGTTTTGAAAAAAGCAGCAGCCGCCAGGATCAATATCGCCGCATTCACCAGGAAGGCCAGGTTCAAGGCCAGGGAAGAGTCCCATCTATTGAAATCGATAGCCTGTTTTATGCCTTGCGGGTCTCTTCCGAATTTTCGGGTTTGAACCAGTGCTGAGTGCAAGTATAGGTTATGGGGCATCACGGTTGCGCCAATGATCCCAATAGCTATATAAAGGGCTTCCTGGTTAGGTAATCGGGGTACAAAGCCTGTCATGACTTCGCCCAAATGGGGTTTGATCATGAGGATCTGTATCATGAAGGCAGTGCTCACAATGGCAATAAGCCCCAGGATAAAGGCTTCCAGCTTGCGCATGCCTAGCCGTTGCAGGAAAAGGATTAAGAAGGTATCCAGCACCGTAAGGCCTACACCCCACATCAAGGGTAAACCAGTCAATAGGTTGATGCCTATGGCCATGCCCAGGACTTCTGCCAGGTCACAGGCTGCAATGGCAATTTCAGCCAGTATATACAGGACAAAATTGACTGCCTTCGGATAGGTTTCCCTGTTGGCCTGGGCCAGGTCCCTGCCGCGGACTATGCCCAAACGGGCGCTAAGTCCTTGTAGTAATAAGGCAATCAGGTTGCTCATGAGCAATACCCAAAGGAGGGTATACCCGAACTTAGATCCACCGGCAAGGTCCGTAGCCCAGTTACCGGGGTCCATATAACCAACGCTGACCAGGTATGCGGGGCCGAAAAAAGCAAAAATCCGTTTCCACCGGCTTCCCTTATCTGAAATGGATATGCTGCCATGGACGTTGCCCAGGGAGCCGTCAGGAGATGTTCCATGGTGGCCGCCGCCGGACCCGGCGTACGATGTGCCGCGGAGCTTGTCGCCCCGGGAGCCTTCCGGTTGAACTTTAGTGCTCATGCGTCACGAATAAATTTTGGGCCATTACCTGGCTGATCACGAATAGGGGGATGTTGCGGATTTTAATTTCCAGGGAACCATCGAAGTCAAAGCGCCGCTTGACTTCCAGGCGGGTACCAATTTTTATATGTAGGTGCCTGAGCATCTCCAGGAGTTCTGATGACTGGCTGCCTACACTGCATACTTCTGCCGGCATATGGAGGGGAAGCTGGGCCAGGCTGACCCTGGGGGATACCTTCATTTTTCCATTGGCATCCGGAATGGGATCTCCATGTGGGTCCGTATCCGGAAACCCCAGGTATTCATCCAGTTTGTCGATCAGCCGTTGGCTGGTGATATGTTCCAATTGCTCTGCTATATCATGCACCTCATCCCATCCAAGCCTCAGTTTTTCCACTAAGAAATATTCCCATAACCTATGGCGTCGGACGACGCCCAATGCCACCTTTTTTCCTTCCTGGCTGAGCTTGAACTCCTGATATGGCTCATAATGCAGGAGGCGCTTCAGTTTGAGCTTCTTGAGCATGTCTGTTACAGAGGCTGGTTTGGTCTTTAGTTCCTGAGCCACCGCATTGGTGCCCACCTGGCCATTATCCTGCTGAAGCCTGTATATGGCTTTTATATAATCCTCCTCGGCTTTGGAAAGATCCATACGTCGAAAAAATATTTTAGGTAAATCTAAAAAATAGTTTTGTTTAGTCCAAAAAAAATCCCCTTTGGCCTCCGGGAAATCTGCTTATATTAGTGCCCCTCAATAAGACGATTATGCGTGTTAGAGCCCTGCTTTCCTTATTGGTCATAGCTTTGCTGGTGGCATGTGGAGGCGGTAAAAAAAAGAAGGAAACGCCAGCTACTCCTGTAGAAGCTCCGGTGTCGGTAGGAGATTTTATTAAGATTTTCCCTATTGTCAAGGCCCCTTTTACTTTTGGGGATTCTGTGTTGTCTAAAAAGACCCCTGATTCTCTGAAACTGTCGCGCAGGAGTGTCCAGCAATTGATCTCTGATAGCCTTTATTCCAGCTATTTTGGGGATGACCCGTCTTTGCACTTATATGCGGTTGGCAGAATATCAGATAAGACAAAGGGGAATTATTTGTTGGTTAAATCCGTTTCAGACCAGCGTAGGGGAGGATATCTTTTCTATTTTGATAAACACCAGAAGTTGCTGGGCACCTTGCCGTTGGTCAGTGTGCCGAGTGGGGAACATACCCTTAGTTATGGTAAACTGGATGCGAAGCTGAACATATCCGTGACTACGCAGTCGATAAAAGCAGGGGGATTTAAAGTCATTCAGGAAAATGCATATGCCTTTATGGATGATGGAACATTGGCACTGATGATGACCAATACCAATGATGAATCTCCTGGAAAAAAAGTGTATAATCCGATTGATACGCTGCCCCATCATTATAAATGGGCAGGTGACTACATAGAGGAGCCAAATAATATCGTTTCTTTGAGGGACGGCCCCAATGCTAAGGAATATCGGTTCTTCATTCATTTCACCAGCGACGACGGATCTTGTAAAGGGGATGTTAAGGGTGTTGCTGAAATATCGGGAGAAAACAAAATCCGATTTACGGAGAGGGTAGGAACTTGCGGGATTGAATTTAAATTTTCTGATAACCGTGTGACCCTCAGAGAAGTAGGCGGTTGCGGAGCTTATAGGGGTATGAATTGTTTTTTCGATGGCACATATACCCGTAAAAAATTGCCTCAAAGGAAGAAGAAAAAATAACCGTTATATTGCACCAGAAGTCCAAAACCTATTAGTGATATGAGTTTTAGTAGTTACAGTGTACCATATGCGATTGATGATAGATATAAGAAAAAAGTAGCGTACTTCTCCATGGAGTTCGCCATTCACCAGCCTCTGAAGATTTATAGTGGAGGGTTAGGCTTTCTGGCTGGTTCACATTTAAGAAGCGCTTATGATCTGAGACAAAATATGATTGCGGTCGGGATTCTCTGGAAGTACGGCTACTACGACCAATCACGCAATCAGGACCAGACCTTACAGGTGCAATGGAATGAGAAAATATACAGCTTCCTGGAAGATACGGGTATAAAATTCCAGATCCTCATTCATGACCATCCCGTTTGGGTGAAGGTTTGGTACCTCAATCCCGAAACGTTTCAATCGGCTCCCCTGTTTTTGTTGAGCACAGATTGTCCCGAGAACGACTACGTTTCCCAAACCATAACCCACCGGCTTTACGATGCCAACGTGGCTACCAAAGTAGCTCAATTTATTTTGTTGGGCATTGGCGGAGCGAAGCTCATTGACGAGCTGGGTTTTAACCCTGATGTATATCACCTCAATGAGGCACACGGGGTTTCTTCTGTTTTCTACCTGTATAAGAAATTCGGTACGGTGGAGGAAGTGAAGCGACGTTTGGTTTTTACCACCCATACACCTGAAGAAGCGGGCAACGAGGTGCACGACATGCACCTTTGTGAGAAGATGAGTTATTTCAATGGATTGCCCATTGACGAAGTACGCAAGATAACCGGTCTGGGGGATAGCGAACAGTTTAACCATTCCTTGGTTGCCTTGCGGTTTGCCCGCCTGGCTAATGGGGTATCCCAATTGCATGGAAAGGTGGCTCAGAAGATGTGGGGAAAATATGAAGGGATATGCCCCATCATTGCCATCACCAATGCGCAGAACTGGAGGTATTGGGCAGATAAACAACTGTACCGCTTTGCAGATGACCATGAGGATGACCGTTTTGAAGACAGAAAGCGTTATTTGAAAAAGCGTGCTTTTGATATCATTGCCGATCAAACGGGAAAACTGTTTAACCCAGATGTATTGACCGTTGTTTGGGCCAGGCGTTTTGCCGGATATAAAAGGGCAGAGCTGCTCACCAGGAACAAGGAACGCTTCGAGGCCCTGATGAATAATCCCAAACATCCGGTCCAGTTCGTGTGGGCAGGGAAACCTTATCCTGTAGACTATCCTGCGATCAGCGACTTCAATAACCTGGTTCACTTAAGCAAAAGCTATAAAAACATGGCCGTTTGCGTAGGGTATGAACTCTCTTTGAGCAAACGCCTTAAACAGGCAGCGGATATCTGGTTGAACAACCCTCGCGTTCCCAGGGAAGCCTCCGGAACCAGTGGTATGACAGCGGCCATGAACGGGGCAGTGAACTTATCTACCAATGATGGATGGATCCCTGAGTTCATCAACAACGGCAACAATGGATTTGTCGTACCAGAGCCGGATTACCACAACATGAACGTACACGACCAGGATGAATATGACCTGAATTGTCTGTATGAAATGCTCGAACAACACATCATTCCTTTATACTATGGACAAAGGGATACCTGGAGGCAGGTCGCGCAAAACGGGATGAAGGACGTGCGGTTCCAGTTTGATTCGAGCCGAATGGCACACGAATATTACGAGAAATTATATGGACACCTATAGCAAAAATGTGGAGGTCCGCTGGTCGGACCTGGACCCCAACTTTCACCTCCGGCACTCTGTGTATTATGACTGGGGCGCTTATGCGCGTTTATCCTTTATGCAGGACAAAGGCATCACGGCTGCTTCCCTGGTCCAGTTACACCTGGGGCCCATCTTATTCAGGGAAGAGTGTGTTTTTAAGCGGGAGATTACTTTTGGGGACAAGGTGATCATTTTTGTACAATTGTCTAAGTCCCGGGTGGATGGGTCCAGATGGTCTATGCGCCATGAAATTTACAAAAATGACGATACCCTCTCAGCCATCATTAATGTAGATGGGGCCTGGATTGATACTATAAAACGTAAACTGGCCATACCGCCGGAACATATTCGTCTTTCTTTTGAAGACCTGCCGCGCTCGGCGGATTTTGAATGGGAATTGCCTAGGTAGCTGCCGATCCATGCTACCTATAGCCATGTTTCGCCAAACGCTGCAATTATACAAGAATGCTTATAGCGGCCTGACGCCCTCGATATGGATGCAGGCCCTGGTCTTGCTCCTCAACCGGAGTGGTACCATGGTCATTCCGTTTTTGACCGTTTACCTCACCACTGCTTTACATTTTTCCATCGCCCAGGCTGGCTTAATGCTTTCTGTATTCGGCTCAGGAGCCGTGATCGGGGTATACATAGGGGGTAAACTCACAGACACCATCGGCTTTTTCCAGGTACAATTTTGGAGTTTGTTATGCAACGGTGTCGTCTTTTTTATCCTGTGTCAGCTTAGGCGTTTCGAATCCATCAGCTTATGTATCTTTTTACTGGCTGTGATAGGGGAGGCTTTCCGTCCAGCTAATGCTGCTGCTACAGCTCATTACAGCGATGAGACCAACCGGACCCGATCTTATTCGCTCAACCGTTTGGCCATCAACGTCGGCTTTGCTATTGGTCCGGGTATTGGCGGATTTTTGGCGGCCATAGGCTATTCCTGGTTGTTTTGGGTGGATGGGGCGACCTGTATATTGGCGGCGATACTGCTTCGAATCTTGTTGAAACCGGCGGCAGCGGATGAGGGGCAGCCCTCATCCGAAGCCCCTGTCGCGCTCGCGCCGGCTGTGCCCACCGGACCCGCGCCGGCGCCAGCTTTGGGAATGCCCACCGGACCCGCGCCACCACTATCGGCTTACAAGGACAGGACTTACCTCGTATTCATATTCTTTGTGTGGGTGAATGCACTTGTTTTTTTCCAAATCTTCACCACCGTTCCTTTGTATTACGCCCATGTCATCCATATGAGCCCTTCTGCCATAGGCATGACGCTGGCGATGAATGGACTGATCATCGCCTTTACGGAAATGGTGTTGGTCTACCGGCTGGAACATAAGCGCCCTGACCGCACGTATATTGCCTGGGGTATTCTGCTGATGGCCGCATCTTACCTGACTTTGGAGATCAATGTTCCCTTTGTAGGCATTGCCATTTTATCCATGTTATTTATGACGATTGGAGAGATGCTTTGTATGCCCTTTATGAACGCTTATTGGATTGCGCGTTCCAACCTCCGGAACAGGGGCCAGTATGCTGCCTTGTACAGTATGGCCTTTTCCGCAGCTCAGGTAGTGGGACCTGCACTTGGGGCCCAGATAGCGGGAAGCTGGGGTTTTCATTGGCTATGGGCCATCGTCGTGTCGCTAGGACTGATAGCGGCCTGGGGATTCCGGTATAGGGTGCGCTAGGAAGGCCTCAACACAATCCGGAACGTCGTTCCTTTCCCTGGCTCGCTCCATTTTACATAGAGGCTACCGTGATGGTACTGTTCAATAATCCTTTTGGAGAGCGATAGCCCCAATCCCCAACCCCGCTTTTTGGTGGTGAACCCCGGCTTGAAGACATTTTGCAGATTACGCTTGGTAATGCCTTTGCCGGTATCGGAAACGTCTATGATGACGGTGCTGGATTGCTGATGGACATCAACCGTGATCTGCCCTTTTCCCTCCATGGCATCCAGGGCGTTCTTGAGCAGGTTCTCGATGACCCAATCAAAGAGGGGTGGAGAAAGCGGTGCTTCAACCGGGCCGGACCCATGTGTTTGGAGATCGAATTTGACTTTACCTGTAGCACGTTTGCGCATATAATCCATCATTTGCTGGACCTGTAGCAATACATCGGTTTCCTCCAGTTTTGGAGTGCTTCCTATTTTGGAGAACCTGTCGGAGACCAGGCGCAATCGAGCCACATCCCTTTGAAGGTCAGGTAGGACGCTCGCGTTGTCCTGACCTTCTTTCAATAGCTCAACCCAGGCCTCCAGGGAGGAGACCGGGGTTCCGAGTTGGTGGGCGGTTTCTTTAGCCATGCCTGCCCATACCTGATTCTGGTCGGATCGATAGCGGGCATTCATGGCTGTTATGGTGACGATGATAAACAGGGCTATGATGCAAAGCTGTATGATCGGATAGTATCGGATTTCCTTCTGGAGCATGGATTCTCCATAGTATACTTTGTTATAGGTATAGGGCGTCTTGCTGGTTTCCCAGATGATGGGGGCATGCAGGGATTTGAAAAGCGTTAACTGGCGCTGGATATAGAGGGGGTCCCTTTTCAGCTTAACAGAATCCAGGTTTCGGTTGTCTAGTACGCTGTCCTTATCATCGGTGGCGATGATGGGTATGTCGGCATTGTCTGTAGAGATTCGATTGGCCAGGTTAAGGGCATTGCGGTCATTGGTTTGCAAAAGAACGGTGTTGGCTTCTACCCAGAGCTCTACCTTCCCCTTTTCTTCCTGCCCTAGTTTACGACCCAGGTAGTTGGAATAGATAATGCTGCCGGTGACGATGCCTATAGCAATGACACTGAGTAAGGTGCGCCAGCTGAATAATGCCTGTAACATAGCTATAAAAGTAAATAACGTCTCCCAGGTTTGGGAACCTTCCTGTATTTTTGAGCCCATTAATCAAGATTTGCCAAAGATGCCTTCTGTCGCCGTAGTTATTCTCAATTATAACGGATGCTCCTACCTAGCTCAATTTCTGCCTTCTGTTCTGGCATCGGCAACGACTGGGGTGGAGGTGATTCTGGCCGATAACGCATCTACGGATAATTCAGTGGAGTTCGTGCGACAGCATTTCCCAACGGTGAAGATCATGCGCGCTTCGGAGAACAGGGGGTATGCAGGAGGGTATAACGAAGCTTTACAACAAATCCAGGCAGATTATTATGTATTGCTCAATTCTGACGTAGAGGTAACGGAAGGCTGGATTGAGCCAGTGATATCGCTGATGGAGGCGGATCGGACGATTGGCGCTTGCCAACCCAAATTGCTGTCCTATCACGAAAGGGATTCCTTTGAATATGCGGGGGCTGCCGGGGGCTGGCTGGATAGCCTGGGTTATCCCTTTGCCAGGGGGCGGGTTTTTGAACATTGCGAAAAGGATTGGGGACAGTACAACGATCCAGAACCCATTTCCTGGGCTTCGGGGGCGGCTTTGTTCATACGGTCAGCAGCTTATCATGGGGTAGGGGGACTGGATGCTTTTTTCTTTGCCCATCAGGAGGAAATTGACCTTTGCTGGAGGTTGCAGGCCGCAGGGTATCGCTTGTTTGTCTGTCCGGAATCTGTAGTCTACCATGTGGGTGGGGGGACGCTCCCCAAAGGGAACCGGAAAAAAGTAATGCTGAATTACCGCAACAATATGTTGTTGTTGCTCAAGAATATGCCATTGGGCAGATTATTGTGGGTTTTCCCCCTGAGGTATATGCTGGACGTGGCGGCCGCGTTCCGGGAGCTGATCCACGGCAATACGGCCTATTGGTCAGCCATTGTGGAGGCCCATGGAGCGGTTTGGCGTTGGTTGTTTTCCCCCAAAAAAGAAGGTGTTTGGCCTAAAAGGCGGGTTTTACCTAAAGACGGGCTGTATATGGGGAGCGTGGTTTACAAATATTTTATCCGCAAAGAGTACACCTTTGATAAAATTATGGGTAAAAAGTAGGGTCGGATTTGGTTTTGTTCCCCTATTTTTGTGGGGCAAATTGTAATAGATATGTCACAGGATCAACCAATAGAAGTAATAGAAACCAAACAAAAGGACTTTGCTTATAGCTGGCCCAGTTCTTCCCGTTTCCTGTTTTATGTGAATGTAGCTGTGATTTTAGCCCTTGTCCTGGGTGGCAGCTATGCTTTGTGGGAACATCGCTACACTGGCAAACCTAAAGTGGAAGTTCCGGGTAATACTTTATACGATCCCGTATACAAATAAGCCTTTACTATTCGTTTGAATATATCTTTGGCCCGAAGGAGTTAACTTCTTCGGGCCAATTGTTTCCCGGAACTGGGCTTTTTAAAATGACTTGCCTGCCATGAGATTGCACTTTGCCGACGTTTGCATAATAGGTGCTTATCTTTCAGCCATTGTATTGCTGGGATTGGCACTGAAGCGTCGTGCGCACCAAGACAAAACAGCTTATATGCTGGGAGGCAAGCGGCTCCCATGGTTTATGCTGGGTATGTCCAATGCCTCGGATATGTTTGATATTTCCGGGACCATGTGGATGGTAACCTTGTCCTTCGTATATGGGATGAAAAGCATTTGGATTCCCTGGCTATGGCCCGTCTTCAACCAGATTTTCATGATGATGTACCTGTCAGTATGGTTGCGCCGGTCTGGCGTAACGACGGGTGCAGAATGGATAGGGACACGCTTTGGCTCCGGCCGGGGGGTAAGGTCTTCTCACATTATTGTGATTGTGTTTGCCCTGATTTGTTGTCTGGGCTTTCTGGCATACGGATTTATAGGTCTGGGGAAATTTGTGGAAATTTTTATCCCTTATAAGGACATTGCCCCTTACCTGCCTTTTTCCATATCCCCTGACTACATTCCCCATTTCTATGGGATGATCTTTACCGCATTTGCCATGTTTTATGCTATCCTGGGCGGGATGACCAGCATCGTGCTGGGAGACGTTTTGAAGTATGTGATCATGACCATTGCTGGGGTAGTGATTGCCGTTCTTGCCATCAAGGACCTGAGGGTACATTCCCTTCCGGTTCCGCAAGGGTGGTATAATCCCTTTTTTCACTGGAGATTGGATGACCTGGATTGGTCAGGTAAAATTGCCCAGGTCAATGAGAAGATTAAAAGTGATGGCTTTTCCCTTTTCACCATCTTTTTCATGATGATGCTCTTCAAGGGAATACTGGCTTCCATGGCGGGCCCGGCGCCCAATTATGACATGCAAAAGATCTTGTCTGCCCGAAGTCCCAAAGACGCGGCCAAGGTCAGTGGGTTGGTATCTGTACTGTTGTTACCCGTGCGTTATGCCATGATCATCGGATTCACGGTCCTGGCCCTATTGCACTATAACCAACTGGATTTGCATTCCGCTACCGGGATTGACTTTGAAAAGATACTCCCTTCCGCCATTCTTACGTTTGTACCGGTAGGGTTAATGGGGTTGTTGCTGGCTGGATTGCTGGCGGCTTTCATGGGCACCTTTGCTGGTACGCTTAATGCCGCCCAGGCCTATGTGGTCAACGACATTTACCTGAAATATGTAGCGCCCGAAGCCTCCAATAAGACCATCTCCCGCATGAATTATCTTTCTGGGATAGTGGTGGCCGTGGTGGGTGTAATCATGGGCTTGTTTGCCAGAGATGTAAACAGTATCCTTCAATGGATCGTATCTGCCCTATACGGTGGTTATATTGCCGCCAATGTGTTGAAATGGTACTGGTGGCGTTTTAATGCGCAGGGTTTCTTCTGGGGCATGCTAGGGGGTATTTTGGCCGCCTTGCTCATGCCGAGGATATTTCCCCATTTGTTGGACCTCTATTATTTCCCTGTGCTGTTTTTACTGTCTATTGCGGGTTGTGCAGCAGGTACGCTGCTTACGCCTCCGACGGATGTGGATACCCTTAAACATTTCTACAAAACCGTCAGGCCCTGGGGCATCTGGAAGCCTATTCATGAATTGGTCATTGCGGAAGACCCGGGTTTCAAACCCAACAAGCGTTTTGGCATTGATATGCTGAATGTGTCCCTGGGTATATTGGGTCAATTGTGCCTGACCTTGCTGCCCATGTACCTCGTGCTGATGAAAAAGGGGCCGCTGGGTATTGTGCTGGCGATCTTTTTGATCATCGTCCTTGTTTTGAAACGGACCTGGTGGGATAAGCTCGAAGACTAAGGCGGCGCCCCTAAATAAATATCCTGTTCCCCGAGTAGCTGTCCCGGAACTCTTTGGGCGTGCAGGATTTTTTCTTCTTAAAGATGCGGTTGAAATTGGAGATGTTATTGAACCCGCAGTCGTAAGCAATTTCTGCAATACTGTGGGTACTTTCTATGAGCATACGGCTGGCATTGCCCAGGCGAATTTCATTTAAGCTGTTGACAAAAGTATTCCCCGTCCTTTTTTTGATAAAACGGCTGAATGAGGCTTCCGGCATATTGGCAATTCTGGATACTTCTGCCAGGCTAATGTCTTTGTTGTAGTTCTCATTCATGTACTGAAACACTTTCTCCAGCCTTCTGGAGTTGAAGTGCAGGGTACCTGTGTTAAAAGAGGCATCGGATAATGTCCGGATATTCCTGGAGGTGGACAGGTCATGGAGGATAGATAGGAGTTCTAATACAGAATCAAACCCGGCTTTTTTGTTCAGGCTCAGAAGCCGGTCCTTGAGCCTTTCTATGGTCTCCCTGGAAAACAGCACCCCTCTCTGGGCATGCTCAAACATATTGCGGATAAAGCTGAGTTGGTTTTTTTTGAGGAAACGTTCATCCAAGAGGTCTTTGTGAAACTGAATGGTCACCTCGGTGATTTCCTTGCTATCACATTGGTGGGTAAACCAGGCATGCGATAAATTGGACCCAATCAGCACCAGTTCCAAATCTTCGATGACCTCAATATGGTCACCCACGATTCTTTTAGCGCCTTTGGCGCCCAGGATAAGGTTTAACTCGAACTCCTCATGATAATGAAGAGGAAAATCAAATTCCGTTTTCACCCTTGAGAAAATCATAAAGCAATCGTTGGGGGTCAGGGGGGTGATTTCCCTGATAATGTTGGCATTCATAGTAGTGAAAATGTCAAATAGGACCTGGTTATGATAAAATAGTACAATGACAATGTACAGATTAATACCTGAAATAAAGTGGATCTTGGGTGAAAAATTTCTCAATAGCCAATAACAGTGTTAAAAAAGTATTGTGAAATGCGCTTGGTCATCCCTAGCTTTGAATGATGCAGGAAACCCTGGTTTTTCAGAACGCATTGGAATCCATACTCGATTACTGGATAGACCATACCATAGATCCGTTGAGGGGAGGTTTTTACGGGCAATTGGATGATCAGGATCAAGTACGGCCGGCGGCGCCGAAAGGGTCTGTATTGAACGCCCGCATACTTTGGACCTTTTCAGCAGCCTATCAGGTACTGAAGCGGGAAGACTATTTGGAGATAGCCACCGTTGCCTATAATTATATTGTAAAGCATTTTATGGACCCCCGCTATGGGGGAGTGTATTGGACGGTAGACGCGGATGGGAAGCCTTTGGATACCAAAAAACATATTTATGCCCAGGCCTTCACCCTCTATGGTCTCTCTGCATTTTATGCTGCTACAGGCCTGCAAGAGGCATTGGAATGGGCGATCAAACTATTTAATGAAATTGAGGTCCATGGCTTTGATAAAGCTAAAGGAGGGTACCGGGAGGCCTTTGCTGAAGACTGGGGGCCTTTGGCGGAAGTGAGGCTGAGTGCAAAGGATGCCAATGAGCAAAAGACCATGAATACGCATCTCCATCTCCTGGAAGCCTATACCAGTTTGTACCAGGTTTGGCGGGATCCACGCCTGCACCGGCAGTTATATGGATTGATTACAGACTTCCTATATCATATGATTGATCCCCAAACCCATCATTTGATTTTATTCCTGGATGAGGATTGGAATAAGAAATCAGAACTAGTGTCATTCGGACATGATATTGAAGCTTCCTGGTTAATATTGGAGGCTGCACGGGTTATTGGAGATCAGGATGACACCCTGATAAAGTCCTTTCAAAGAGAGGCCCTGGAAATGGTCAATGCTGCTTGTGAAGGGCTCGCTCCTGATGGCGCCCTTTATTATGAACTGGATCAGGGGCAGCATATTTTCCATAAGGAAAAGCATTGGTGGGTACAGGCTGAAGCCATGGTCGGGCTGATCAATGCCTGGCAAATCAGTGGGCAAGCGCTTTACCTGGAGCGTTTTACACGCCTCTGGAAGTTTACGGAGGCATTCATCATCGATCATAAAAGCGGGGAGTGGATCTGGGGAGTAAAGGAGGACAATACACCAATGGAAGGTCAGGATAAGGTTGGTATTTGGAAGTGTCCCTATCACAATGGAAGGGCCATGATGGAATTGATGAGGAGACTTAAATAAAAAATATTAACTATTTTTTGAAAGTGGCCCCCTTTGACCACATACAATTTGCTGAAAATGTAGACTTTAATGCTTCGGCTACTTACTTGGCTGAGAACCCATGGATAAGGAACAAAAGCTATTACTACAAAAAAAACTGGGTGCCAGATTGCAGCAGCTCAGGGAGAGCCAGAAGTTGGCGCTTCGTGAGTTATCCTATCGATGTAACCTTGATCACAGCAAGATTGGGAAAATTGAAAAGGGAAGAATGAACATTACGCTCAATACCCTTTTCGAATTGTCCGAAGCCTTGCAGGTCCATCCCAAAGATCTATTTGACTTTGAGAATGGTATACCCGATGCTTCTGCAACTCACGCATAACCCTTACTAGAGAGCCTAGCATCTGAAACCGGTTTGTTGCAATCCCATTTCTGGAGATGACTTCATTCGGGTCAGGCATCTATTTACCCTCGCTAGCTGCCTTCATCTTTTCACGAAGGGTGGCTTCCTCGCGTGCATTCCAATAAGGGCAATTCATCCGGGCCCAACGCTTCCCCTGTGTTGATGACTTCCATACCGTCTGCTGTCTGGGTGGGATATGGTGGATTTGGTGGAAGCGCTGGAAGTTGCTGTGGGTTTAATGGATTTGAATGTTCAGGGATTGACCTTCCGTCAGGAGGCGTTGTTCTTTAAAGGTAATCAGGAAATGTTGTCCTTCTGTCCGGGACCAGGGTGTACCGTTCTGATGAGCTTCTATAGTATGTTCCACCAATGCTCCATTGAGGGTCAACTGCGAAGTCGCGTGTTCTGCCGATAGCTTGATTTCGGCGTTCAGTGGGAGAGCCAGACTCAAGGTTCTTAACTTCAGTTGCCCATAGGCCAGGTGGATGCGGACTTTCATGGGGGTTGAGCTGATACCGTACTGTTGACTGAACGTTCCCCATCCTTGAGCCGTGGTGAACGGGGTTTTGAAATTGGCCGCCCTTTCCAATAACCAATGGGGAAGGGTGGAGTCGTAATAGGTTTGGTGCCAAAGCCGGGTTTTAGTGCTCAGGGCTTGGAAATTCGCTCCGATATATTGCAATACCGCGGCTGCATCTTTGAATATCGCGCCATATAAATATCCGTCCTTGCTCTCCGGCATCTTTTCATGCAGATTTTCCAGGGTGTGGTTGAAGTGCCAGGATAAAACATAGTCCGCTTGCAATGAATTCCCTGGTTTCAAGGATGCGCTGGTACCTATGGAACCTATGCGTTTTTCGCCAGCGTTTCTGGTTGATGGATCCGTTTTCAGGGTGGAGATAAACAGGTCCGAAATGGAGTCAGGTCCCGCATTTGTATTTACCGATCCGTTTATGTTGATGAGCCCAAAAGCCATAGTGCCGGAGTCCCTTGCGCCTGCGGTCGTCTTGCTGGCGTCAACCTCACCCGCGCCTGCGGTCCCGGAGGATGCCTCGTAACTATACGCCAGCAGGGTATGTTTCTCAGACGGAATTGCGTCAATTTTTCTGACGCCCATGCCGCCGCTGATCTTCTTCACTCCATTCTCCAGCCATCCTACCAATGTCCCCTCAACGAGTTCTGAGCTATGATTTTTGATGTCAATCCGCAATTGAGTAGCAGGTAAGGCACTGTCGTCTGCGTTGAGGGGAATATAAAAGGCTACTCCTGTCAGGGTAACCGACACCGGTAGTTCGGGATCAGTATAACGTACCGTTGCCAAAGGATGGGTTGCCTCAAAGCTTACTTCGGTAAAATCCTCCTCCCTGAGCTGGCGGACAAAAGTATGTCTCCGGTGGGTGATGCGTAGGGCGAAACCTTGTTCCAGTACCCTTTTATTGGCAGCCAGTGGAGGATCTACATAATTGGCCCCGTCCCTGGGCCTTATCTTCCTTTCCTTGGTGCCGTCATTCCAGAATGTTTCTTTGGGGGCCACACCTTCCCTGTCATCGTTGTATATGCCCCATAACCATAGCCGCCCATCTCCACCCATGTACAAAGTTCCGGCATGCAATCCTCCGGCGGGCATACCGATATACTGAAGCTCGTTTCGGCTTTTGAGATAGGTGGTGGGTTTTCCTCTTTCATACAGGGACTTGATCCAGTTACGATCCAGGCCTTTATCAGCGGGAATATTGTGGAGGGGGTAGGGCACCCTCCATCCTTTGGCAAAAGCAGGGGGAATGCTGAGTAATCCAACAATGGACAGACCGGTATGGCGCAGGAATTGGCGACGGGATTGGGGCATGTCAATCGTTATTTTCCGTTTTATTTTTCAGATGCAAAGGGAAATACGGAAGAAGGAACATGGGCTCCTTCCATGATAGCTATCAATTCTTTTACTTTTCCTGGATTTTGGTCGGCTACATTTGTTTTTTCAGCGGGGTCCTTTGCCAGGTTGTATAATTCGATTTTAGGTTGGGATTCGCCATCGGGTTGCAGCAGCACCAGTTTCCAGGTGCCTTGGCGCAAGGCCTGATACCGGCCTCCTTCGTGGAATTCCCAATATAACCAAGGATGAGCTGTCTGGTTAGGCGCTCCTGTCAGGGTGGGGACAATGGATAGGCCGTCCGTTTGTTTTGGCAATGGAGCCCCGGCTAGGGCTGCGAAGGTGGGCATCATATCCCAGAAGGCGCCTACAAATCCATTGGTAGTGCCGGGTTGTATATGATCCGTCCATCGGGCGATAAAGGGCTCCCTGATTCCGCCCTCATAAAGATCTCTTTTCACGCCCCTGAGTCCTGCGGTACTGTTGAAGAAAGCGGGGTCGTTTCCTCCTTCTACATGAGGCCCATTGTCGCTGGTGAATAGGATGATCGTGTTTTTATCCAAACCTTTTTCTTTGAGTTTGGCCATGATCTGGCCCACATACATATCCAGACGGGTGACCATGGCTGCATAAGTGGCGTGGGGATAGGGCTGGGAAGTATAACCACCCACTGTAGCACCAGGACCATAATCGTTGCCTTTGTAGGGCTTTTCTGGAAATTTACCCTTGTATGAAGCCAAGATACTGTCATCCGGGACTATTAACTCTGCATGGGGTAGGATATAGGCCGCATAGAGGAAAAAGGGTTGTTTGCCCGCATACTGGTCCAGGAAGCCCAGTAGTTTTTGTTGTATCAGATCCGGGGCGTAAACTTCTGGTTGTGCCAGTCCGTTGTTAGGCGTAAGGTCAACCCGTTGGTCATTATCCCAAAGATGGGTAGGATAGTAACGATGGGACTCCATCTGAGAATTATAGCCGTAGAACACATCGAAGCCTTGCTTTACCGGGTCTCCTTCACTGCCCACAGGACCTAATCCCCACTTTCCGAAGGCGCCTGTTATGTATCCGGCTTTCTGGAGTACTTCTGCAATAGTCGGCGTAGCATCCCCAATGGGTTCCTGTCCTTCTGGTTTGACTTCTTTATTACCCCGGATATAGGTATGACCTGTATGCAAACCACTCATCAGGGAACAGCGGGAAGGGGCACATACAGAAGTGCCGGCATACATCTGGGTAAAGGTCATTCCTTCTTTGGCGAGCTGATCAATATGGGGCGTACGGATGCGTTGTTGTCCATAAGCACCAACATCTCCGTAGCCCAGATCGTCAGCCAGGATGAATACGATATTGGGTTTAGGGGATACCTGGGCCTGGGTAGGACCCATTATCCAACATAGCAACAGGCAAACAAGGGATTTTTTCATGATGGAGGTGAAATTACAGGGATCTATTTCAATCTTTTAGAATTCTCTTTTCGGCAACCGATTGCGCAAAATATACCGGCTGGGCAGGCCATTTGAAGAAAAGAGCCAATTTGGCAGATATCCACGTATCTTTGTACGATTTTCAATTTTTCATTAATACGATCTGCACCTTGGATTTTTCTGAATTTGGCTTTGATGATCGCTTAATGGATGGTATAGACTCCATGGGCTATGTGACCGCTACCCCTGTACAGGAACAAGTCATATTCCCAATTCTGGAAGGCCGGGATATAATAGCCAGCGCCCAGACCGGCACCGGCAAAACAGCCGCCTTCGTCCTGCCCATCATCCATAAGCTACTTACCCTTCCACATGACCAACATCAGGTCAATGCGATGGTAATTGTACCTACCAGAGAGCTGGCCATTCAAATAGCTCAGACCCTGGAGGGAATCCTTTATTATACAGATATCAGCTCCATTGCCGTTTACGGAGGCAGCGACGGAGCCTTGTTCTCCACGGAGAAAAAGGCCCTTTCCAATGGGGTAGACATACTGATTTGTACGCCGGGCCGTATGATTACCCACCTCAAAATGGGATATGTGAAGACGGCCGGCCTGAAATACCTGGTTTTAGATGAAGCGGACCGTATGCTGGATATGGGTTTCCATGAAGACATCCTCCAGATCATCTCTTACTTGCCTGCTCAACGTCAGAACCTGCTTTTTTCGGCTACCATGCCTCCTAAAATCAGGGACCTGGCCAGGAAAATATTGCACGATCCTTTGGAGATCAATATTGCCATTTCCAAACCTCCGGAAAAAATTGTCCAGGAGGCATTTGTGGTTTACGAACCTCAGAAGGTTCCCTTGGTGAAGTATGTCCTGAGTCAAAAGGAATTCAAAAGTGTGCTTGTATTCTGTTCGAGGATACAGAACGTAAAGGTCCTGTTCCGGGAATTAAAGCGCTCCAATTTCTCCGTGGGCGAGATTCACTCGGAATTAGAACAGAACCAACGGGAAGGGGTATTATCTGATTTCAGGGCGGGTAGGGTCAAAATCCTGGTCGCCACCGATATATTGAGCAGAGGCATTGACATTGACGATATCGATCTGGTCATCAACTATGACGTGCCCCACGACGGAGAGGACTACGTACACCGTATTGGACGCACCGCCAGGGCTGAAACAGACGGTACAGCCTATACTTTCATTACCGAGCAGGAGCAAAACAAGTTTGCCCGTATCGAACAACTGATTGGAAAGGAAGTCCACAAGGCTACCGTTCCTGAAGCCTTCGGGCCAACCCCAGCCTATAATCCTAGGGCGCCACGTTCCGGAGGAAGCAAGAGTGGGCGCAATAAAGGGCCGCACAAAGGGGGAAAACCTCACGGTGGCCATGGCGGTCCGCGCCAGGGCGGTCACTCAGGCCCTCGCCCGGAGGGACAGTCTGGTCAGCGCTCCGGAGCCGGCGGCTACCGTCAGCCATCCGGCCAGGGCCAACGGGAATCCAGACCAAAGGGTCAGGAAAGTAGTGGTCCACACCCTAACGGACAGGCTGCGCCACGCCCCATAAAACCTCATGTCCAGGGTGAGCAGCGTTCACCTGGGGATGGTCCCCGCACAAATGGGCAGGCTGCTCCCAAATCCCATGGTCCATCAGGTCCCCGTCCGGCAGGCTCCAAACCTGAGCCTAACAGCCAAGGGCCTCACGCATGAGAACGGCAACAGTCCACGAGATCAAAAAAGAACTCAGTTCCCTTTCCCCCGGAGCGCTGATAGAATTGTGCCTCCGATTGGCTAAATACAAGAAGGACAACAAGGAGTTGCTCACCTTTTTGTTGTTTGAGGCGCACGATACGGAAGGGTATATGGAGAGCGTGCGCCAGGACATGAAGGAAAACATGGAAGCCTTATCCTCCAATAGTTACCTGTTGAAGAAAGGGCTTAGGAAGATCTTAAGGACTACGAATAAATACATCCGGTACGCCGCTAACAAGGAGGTGGAGGTGGAATTGCTCCTGTATTTTTGTCAGCAGGTCAAGGAAAGAAAGTTGCCCATCTCCAAAAGCACCCAGCTTTCCAACTTATATGAGCAACTGCTCAAAAAGATCCAAAAAGCCATTTCGGGGCTTCACGAGGATTTGCAATACGACTACCTGAAGCGGTTAAAGGGGCTCTAGCCTTGAACTTGAAGCGAGTCCCAATCCCGTCTTGTAAGAGCAGCGTGGAAAGCTTACATTTGGTTATTATGCTTGCATCCAACAAAACCGCCGTTTTCTGGTACAGACTTATGCTGGGATTGATAGGATGGACCGCCATCATCCTGCAATATGCCCTGATGGTTTCTGCAAATGCAGCCGGGGCAAGTCATCCCTGGATAGAAGCTACCTTTAATTTCTTTAGCTATTATACGATTATTATTAACCTGGGGGTGGCGATAACCATGACGGTCTTGTTGGCCAGCCCCCATTCTGGAGTGGGCGTATGGTTCTCCAGGGTGGGGGGCTTGACAGCGCTGGCTGGAAATATTCTGGTGGTGGGTTTGATATATCATGTCGTGCTGGCCAAATTATGGGCTCCCCAAGGATGGAACATGGTAGCTGATCAGTTATTACATACGGTTGTTCCTATTCTTTACCTTATCTATTGGGTATTGTTTGTTCCTAAAGGGAAACTGAGTTGGATAGCTCCTGTTACCTGGTTGTTGTATCCCTTATTGTACCTTATATATACCCTGATCAGGGGTTCTTTTGTCCAATGGTACCCTTATCCATTCGTGGACGTAAATACCCTGGGTTATGAAGGCGTCATCCAGAATAGCGCCATCTTACTATTTTGCTTTTTGATTCTCCTTTACCTGTTGGTGCTGCTCGACAGGGGGATGGGTCGAAGGACCACACATTAGCCTCTATCTTTCAATCTGTAGACTAGTTTCAGCCCTGACCATTGGTCATCAATGGAGCAGACTTTTACGTCTACCAACCCCAGGGCGAGGGCTGTCTCTCTAACTATTTGGTCGCTGAGTGCTGAGGGAAGTCCAGCGCTTTTCTTATACCAGGATACCCAAACCATCCCTGTTTTCTTCAGGCTTTTCTTGGCCGTTGGTAGAATGGATTCTAATTCAGCCATCTGATTGGTGAAGAGGTGTATAAAATCCAGCGGTTCGGCGCCGATGGATGACCATTGAATGGTCCACTCCGGGGGTAAACCTAACAGGGAATGGTAGGAAGTGGGAGCATGGATCAATCCAGCCTGAAACTGATCTTTCAACCCCAGTTTTTTGAACAGTGGTGTAGGTGAGCTGTTATTTGGCATGGCATTTTTGTGAAAGTTAGCGTATTTTCCTGGTCAATTCTTTGGCTATGGACAAGCGTACATTCATAAAAGAACTGGCCTTGGCCGGATTGAGTCTCCCTTTGGGCCTGAACCTCCAGGCCGGCAAGCCGGGAAACGTAAGGTCAAGGGGCCTGCGCAATGGCAAGACCGTCCCTCTGGCGGATTGGCTCGGGCAATACGAAGACGCCTCGGCCCAGGCGCTGGCGGACGACGAGGTGTACTGGGAAGGGATCAGGGGTGGTTACAAGTTAAAGCCAGATTACATCAACCTGGAAAACGGGTATTATAACTTTCTTCCGGAGACTATATTGGAAGCTTATATAGGTCATGTCAGGGACGTGAATTATCAGGGATCCTATTATATGCGCACGGTACAATGGGATAATAAAAGCGCCATGGCAGCCAAGCTGGCGGTTTTGGCAGGATGTGCGTCTGATGAGTTGATTATTACCCGCAATACCACGGAGTCCCTGGATATGGTCATTGGTGGATATAAGTGGAAGGTTGGCGATGAAGCGGTGATGGCTGCCCAGGATTATGGCTCCATGCTGGAAATGTTCAAACTGGTGGGTGACCGGTATGGGGTAGTCTCCAAAGTTGTATCTGTCCCCAACCACCCGGCTTCTGATGAGGAGTTGGTTGCCTTGTATGAGTCAGCCATAACGCCCAGGACCCGGTTATTGATGGTCTCCCATATGATTAACATTACGGGTCAAATATTGCCCGTGCGCAAGATATGCGATATGGCCCATCAGCATGGAGTTGAGGTTATGGTGGATGGAGCACATGCTTTTGCCCATTTCCAATATAATATCCCTGACCTGCATTGTGACTATTATGGAAGCAGTCTGCATAAATGGTTGAGTGTGCCACTGGGTTCGGGTATGCTATATGTCAAAAAGGGGCTTTCAGCCAATATCTGGCCCTTGCTGGCTGAGTCCAACCATTCCTTAAGCGGAATAGGATTACTCAATCACACCGGTACACTGCCTGTGCATACGGATCTGGCCATAGCAGATGCCGTTGACTACTACCAGAAAATGGGGCCGGATAGGAAGGAAGCCAGGCTACGTTATATTCAGCAATACTGGACCAAACAAGCCAGAGTATTGCCTGGCGTAATCGTGAACACACCAGAGGATCCTACCAGGTCTTGTGGCATAGCTAATGTCGGCATCAAGGGCATGAAACCAGCTGACCTGGCTTCCACCTTGCTGAAGAAGTATGGCATTTATACCGTTGCTATAGATGGAGCGGGGGTGCAAGGCTGTAGAATTACTCCCAATGTTTATACTACTCCTCAGGACCTGGATGTGCTGGTGAAGTCCCTAAAGGAATTGGGGGCAAACGTGTAAGCGTTACCACAATCCCCAATGGAGATTTGGGTCTTATCCCTGTGGCCGCTCCTTAATCAGATCCAGAAGCATGTCTTTTAGTTCGAAATCCATCTGCGGTCCTTTCATGTATTTTTGAAGGACGATATGCTTTATATAAGCGCTAAAAGGTAGTCCAGGGCTACAAAAGGAGTCTGGTATTCCGGACTTGTTCTTCCATATATCAAAAGGGACCAATAAGCTTAGTCGGATCACTTCAACCGTATCATCAAAGGCCAAGCGGGAAGCCAACTCCAGTGTAAATGTTTCGTGACGTTCCATTAATGCTTTTAAGGCATCATAGTGCCCTTGCTTCACTGCTGATACCAATGCATGGTCGGGTTGAGCAGACCAGATTTTTGAGGTCTGATGTTGGGGTGAAGGATTCGTCATGGGCTAAAGATAATGTGCTTTGGTCCTATGTTTCCAGGGAATTACAAAACGTAGTATTTTTAGTATCAATTGTGGGATTATTATCTTAAATTTTAGAATTATTTATGTCCATGTTGTCTTTTTTGAAAATAATAAGTCCCACGCGGTTTACCCTGGGTCTGTTGTTGATGGTTGGTTTCGCTTCTTGTTCCACCCCCTCAGATCCGGATAGACCGCATGTCCTCATCAAAACGCAGTTGGGCGATATTGAGGTAGAGCTGTATCCTAAACAGGCCCCCAAAACCGTGGCGGCTTTTTTATCTTACGTGGATTCCGGGTTTTATAAGGAGGGTTCCTTTTACCGGGTGCTCAATGACGATAATCAGCCCAGCGGATCGGGAAATGTGAAGTTGATACAGGGCGGGATCTTTGTATCCAATCATGCCAAGGAGGTGACCATACCTGGGATACCCCACGAAACCACTAAGCAAACGGGGATCACTCATAAGGACGGTACCATTTCTATGGCCAGGACAACGCCTGGAACTGCGTCTACTGAGTTCTTTATCTGCATCGGAAATCAGCCAGGTTTTGATTATGGAGGAGAAAACAATCCCGACGGACAGGGAATGGCGGCATTTGGCAGGGTAGTACAAGGTATGGACATTGTGCAGCAGATTTATGGTCAACCCTCCTCGGGAACCGCTATTACCCCCACGGTGCGTATTAAGGATATTAAAAGAGAATAGGCATGGTAAACCTTGTCAAATATCAGGAGGCGGCAGACCTGGAAGAACCCAGGCGCTTGCTCCGGTATTTGCTGATATGGTGTGATAAGGGAAGGGCTATGTTGGGTATAGATCATAAGGAATATACGCTGGAAGCCAACCAGGCCATCACCATCACTTCCGGACAGATACATTGCGTTAAAAGCATTTCAGCAGGGGAAGTATACGTGCTGGACTTTACGCTTGACTTTATCTGCAAAGATGATTACGATATAGAGTTGGTCTTCCATAATGGGCTGTTTTGCCACTTCGGGCAAAATGAGGTCATCCCCGTTATACACGCGGATGTATTCAAGGATGCATTACACAAGATAGCGTTTGAGTTGGCTGCTAAACCCTATCAGTATACGGTGACGGTCAGGTCCTATATTTTGTTGCTACTGGTATCTTTGAATAGGGCCAAGGTAGATAGGGGAGATGAGATATGGAAACCAGACGCTTTGTTCCTGCGCTTTTTGGAAATGGCCAGGGACCATTTTGCAGAAAACTTTTCCGTAGCCCAGTTCGCGGAACGGCTTCAGACTTCTGAAGCAAAATTGAATGAAGTGTCTAAGCTTCATACGGGCAAAACGGCCCAAAACGTAATTTACAGCCTACTTATATCGGAGGCAAAACGGTTGCTCATTTACAGGGAGGACCTTAGTGTAAAAGAAATGGCCTACCAGCTAGGGTTCAATGATCCCTTCTATTTTTCCAATTTCTTCAAAAAACATACGGGGCTATCCCCTAAAGCTTATAAGGAAGGGTTGGTTTCTTAAATCTTATATGTTTTTCCCAGGATTCTCTATTCTTTGAGGCGGTGATTTGGATCAACTTTGTATCCATGAAAGCAAATCAACATACCGCCGCACTTTTACTGAGACTGGCTCTTGGCGCTGGATTCCTTTCCGCCGTAGCCAGTCGTTTAGGTCTTTGGGGAATCCACTCCTCCGGATGGTCCGCCTTCCTTCAGTATACCGCCCAGGTTAATCCTTTTGTCCCCCATCAAATGATACCCGCTATGGCCATTTTCAGCACAATGCTGGAATCTCTTTTCGGAATAGCCTTGATGTTGGGTTTTAAGGTGAAGTTTATGGCCTTGGGCGCTGCTGTATTAACCTGCCTGTTTGCCTTGGCTATGGCCTGGTCTTTTGGCGTTAAAGAGCCC
>CAJCIQ010000253.1 GCA_903970475.1 Beijerinckiaceae bacterium | reverse complement strand
AGAAAAAGCAGGGCAATTGTATGGTATGCAGAAAATCCGTGGTTTCTGTCACCTCTACATAGGGCAAGAAGCCGTGGCTGCCGGTTGTATGACCGCCACTAAACCAGAAGATAACTTTATCACCGCCTATCGTGACCATGGTCTGGCCATCGCCAAAGGCGTTTCCGCAAAATCCTGCATGGCAGAACTCTTCGGAAAAGAAACCGGTTGTTCCAAAGGCAAGGGGGGAAGCATGCACTTCTTCGGAAAAGACGTAAACTTCTACGGGGGACATGGTATCGTAGGCGCCCAGATAGGTACCGGTGCCGGCCTGGCCTTCGCTGAACAATATAAAGGGACCGATAACGTAGCCTTGACCTTCTTTGGGGACGGCGCTGCCCGCCAGGGTATGGTGCACGAAACCTTCAACATGGCTATGACCTGGAAGCTCCCCGTGGTGTTCATTTGCGAAAATAACAACTACGCCATGGGTACGTCCGTAACCAGGACTTCCAACGTAGTGGATATCTACAAAATGGCTGACGCTTACGACATGCCCGCTGATTCTGTAGACGGTATGTCACCGGAAGCTGTACATGACGCCGTTGCCAGGGCAGTAAAACGCGCCCGTGCTGGTGAAGGACCTACTTTGCTGGAAATTAAAACGTATCGTTACAAAGGCCACTCCATGAGTGACCCTGCTAAATACCGCACCAAAGAAGAAGTGGAAGAGTACAAGCAAAAAGACCCCATCGATTACGTGCACCGCCTGCTGCTGGAAAAGAAATGGGCTACCGATGCCGATATCGAAGCCATCAACCAGCGCGTGGACCTGGAAGTGGAAGAATGTGTGAAATTCGCTGAGGAATCCGCTTTCCCGACTGAAGATGAAATGTATAAGGATGTATACGCCGAAGACGGTTATCCTTTTATCGTTGACTAATACTCAAGTGTAACTATAAACTATGACTGAAAAGACTGAAAAGCATATTCAGCAGGATCCCGAACTGGAAGCGAACTTGGCCCTCGATAGGGCGAAGGACTTCTGGACGAAATACTCCAAGCCTGTTTCCTCCATTGGGCTGATCATTATCGTCCTGGGGGTTGGATACTACGCATATAAGACCTTCATCGTCGCGCCCAAGAAAGTAAAAGCCAACGATGCGATTGCTGCTGCCCAGGATTATTTCGCCATGGACTCCCTGGACCTGGCATTGAACGGAGACGGCCGTAACATGGGCTTTCTCCGGATAGAATCCAACTACAGCGGGACCGATGCCGCCAACCTGGCGCACTACTATGCCGGAGCCATCTACCTGCGCAAACAGGATTTTCCTAATGCGATCAAACAACTTAAAGACTTCTCCACTTCTGCCACACAGGTGCAAGCCAGCGCTTATCGCATGCTGGGCGACGCCTGCATGGACGGGGGTAAGAAGGAAGAAGGAGCAGATTACTATAAAAAGGCGGGTTCTTTGAACGACAAGGATCCCTTCACCTCCAGCGAAAACCTTTTCCGTGCTGCCCTGGCTTATGAAACCATTGGCAAGAACGACGAGGCCATCGCTTTGTACAAAGAGGTAAAGGAGAAGTATCCTAAGACAGACAAGGGGATGCTGGTCGATAAGTACCTGGCTCGTTTGGGCGTTACCCAATAGTTGTAGATATGGCTGAAGTCAGTAAAAGTAATTTATACACCAATGATGCAGGCATCCTCTCTCAGCAGGATGCCTGTGTTGTCATTGTGAAGACCGAATGGAACGCGGCTATTGTCAATGCCTTAGAGGCCGGTGCCCGTAAAGTGCTGGATGCTCATCAGGTTTCTTCGGTGACCACCATTACCGTTCCTGGAGCCGTGGAAATTCCCTTTGGGATTAAAGCCTATTGGGAGTCCGCCAAGTACTGGAACAGCCGCCCTAGTGCCTTTATTGCCTTAGGCTGCGTGATCCAGGGGGGTACGCCCCACTTTGAATATGTATGCCGCTCCGTCACCGACGGGGTGGGGCAACTCAACCTGCACCTGCCCGTTCCAACTATATTCGGGGTCCTGACCGTGCTCAACGAGCAGCAGGCCTTCGATAGGTTAGGAGGATCCCACGGGCATAAGGGAGAGGAAGCTGGCCTGACGGCCCTGAAGATGATTGCGCTACAGAAGTCCTTACGGACTACCGGGCACCCGTAAGGCTTTGCCGGCCGAACCTCCGCCGCGCGGGAACCTGCGCTAACCTGACCACGACTCACCGCTAACCTGCGAATACGAAACAACTATGAACGTAGAGCTATTTATACCTTGCTTTGTTGACCAACTGTATCCCCAGGTGGCTTTCGACATGGTAAAGATCCTGGAAAGGGTCGGCTGCACGGTACACTACAACACCTCGCAAACCTGTTGCGGACAACCTGCTTTCAATGCCGGATATTGGAACCAGGCCAGGGATGTGGCCGCCAAGTTCCTGGATGACACCAAGGGCGCCCACTATGTGGTAGCTCCCAGCGCAAGCTGTACGGGTTTTGTGCGCAACTACTACGGAAAGCTATTCGACAATTCTTCCAGGCATAACGAAGTGAAGGACCTCGCCCGCAGGGCTATGGAGTTTACCGAGTTCCTGACTGGAGTGATGAATGTGGATAATGTTGGGGCTACTCTGGAGGGGAGGGCTACCTATCACGACAGTTGTGCAGCCTTGCGGGAATGTTCCATCAAGGAAGGGCCCAGGCGCCTGTTGGCGGGGGTAAAGGGTTTGGAGCTGTTGGAAATGAAGGATGTGGAAACCTGCTGTGGTTTCGGAGGCACTTTTGCCGTAAAATTTGAACCCATTTCCATTGCGATGGCCGACCAGAAAATCGATCATGCGATGGCTACGGGAGCGGACTATATTATCTCTACCGACATGAGCTGCCTCATGCACCTGGATGGCCGCATCAAAGACAGGGGACTTCCCCTTAAGTCCATGCATATAGCCCAGGTACTGGCCTCCGGGTGGGAGTGGAACTAAACTTATTATATGGCATACTGGTTAGTTAAATCTGAACCATCTGTATACAGTTGGGAAACCTTCGTCAAAGAAGGAGAAACTTTCTGGAGTGGTGTACGCAATTACGAGGCCCGGAATAATTTGCGGGCTATGAAGAAGGGTGAAAAAGTTTTATATTACCATTCCAATGAAGGCAAGGAGATTGTTGGCCTGGCACAGGTCAGTAAAGAGTCCTACCAGGATCCCACTACCGAAGATGCCAATTGGGTGGTGGTAAACCTCAAGCCCGTAAAGGCGCTAAAAAAACCGGTGACCCTAGCTACCCTCAAGGCTGATCCCCGTATGACCCAACTGGCGCTGGTGCGCAAGGGCCGCATTTCTGTGACGCCCGTGACGGACCAGGAATTCAAGGACATCATGGCGTTGGCGGGAGAGAAAGTCAAATAGAAAGGCATATGAGCATACTTAAGTCCCTGGCTTGCGCTGCCCTGGCTGTCGCCAGTTCTGTACCTGCGCAGATTCAAGCACAGCAAATTCCTTTTATTGATACCCACAACGATGTGCTGAGTAAGCAGATCCGCTCAGGCGCCGACCTTGCGTTGTTGCAAAAGGATTTGCAATTCGACCTGGTAAAGGCCGGGGAATCCCATATGGCCGGGCAGGTATTCTCTATCTGGTGTGGAGAAGAATTTGGGGTAGGAACTGCTTTTAAACGGGCCAATCAGGAGATCGATTCCTTATATGCGTTGGCCGCCCGTAATCCGGGTAAGATGTTGATGGTCCGCACAGCTGCGGGCGTGGAAAAGGCGATGAAGGCTGGAAAGTTTGCGGCCTTGATCGGCGTAGAAGGGGGCCATATGATAGAGGAAAGAATGGACTATCTCGATAGCCTGGCTGCCAGAGGCATGGTCTATATGACCCTGACCTGGAATAATAGTACATCATGGGCCACCTCTGCCAGGGATGAAGTGACTAAAAAGGATTCCTTGCCACAATTGGGGCTAACCGATAAAGGCCGTGCCATCATTGCCCGCATGAATGAGTTGGGTGTAATGGTGGACGTAAGCCACGTAGGAGACCAGACCTTCTGGGACGCCCTTGCGGCCAGCACCAAACCCATCATTGCCTCCCACAGTTCTGTATATGCGATCGACCCCTTTCGCCGAAACCTCAAGGATGAACAACTCAAAGCATTGGCGGCCAAGGGTGGGGTAGTGTTTGTGAATTTCTATTCGGGCTTTTTGGATAGTACCTATTTCCCTCGTCAGGAAAAATTCCTTGCAGTCCATAAACAGGAACTGGATTCCCTGACTAAGTTACTCGGTGATGGTGATGAGGCGGTCCATGCCTTGGGTAATATTTATCCGGTCGAAATGAACGCCCTGAGACCACCCCTCAGTCTGCTGATCAAACATATAGACTATATGGTGAAGCTCATTGGTGCCGATCATGTAGGTATTGGAGCTGATTTTGATGGGGCTGAGTCCTATCCCCTACAAATGGACGATGTAAGGGGATATTCCCTAATTGTAGCGGAATTGGAAAAATTGGGCTATTCAAGGGGAGATATTGAGAAAATCGCTTATAAGAATTTTATCAGGGTATTGAAGGCCAACAGGGGTTAAAACGTGTCATCTTGATAATTCCAGGTTGGTTGCTCTGGCGAATCCCACTCTTTGTCAGGATTTTTCAGTTATTGGCCGCATTTTCTGCAAGGTTTGTCTCACTTGAGGCATCTTTGCGACATGAAAGTCAATACCCGTTGTATTACCCTATTGATGCTGCTATTCCCTGCCTGCTTATGGGCACAAAACAAGGGGAAGCATACTGTAGCCGGAACCGTGAAGGATAAGAGTAGTGGAGAAACCCTGATCGGCGCCAGCGTATCGCTGCTGGAGCTTCCCGGAGCGGGGGCGCTGACCAATGCTTATGGATTTTATTCCCTCACCGCCCCTGATGGCAGTTATCATTTGCTGGTTAGCTTCTCGGGGTATGCTACCGATACCGTGGAGGTTGCGCTCAATAAGGACCTTTCCCAGAACGTATCCCTGTCTTCAGGCAAGGAATTGCAGGAAGTCGTAGTGAGTGCGGTGCGTAATAATAAGAACCTTACCCAGGCATTGATGGGGGTTCAAAAGCTATCCACCGCGGAGATTAAAAATGTGCCTGTCCTCTTCGGAGAAAAGGACATCCTCAAAACCATACAGTTATTACCAGGCATTGAATCCGCCGGGGATGGCAACAGCGGTTTTTTTGTGCGAGGCGGAGCGGCTGACCAGAACCTTATCCTCCTGGATGAAGCTACCGTGTATAACCCAAGTCACCTGCTGGGTTTTTTCTCTACCTTCAACAGCGATGCGATCAAGGATGTAACCGTCTATAAAGGGGAAATGCCTGCCGAATACGGAGGGCGTCTTTCTTCGGTGTTGGACGTAAAAATGAATGATGGCAATGACCAACATTTTGTAGTGACCGGGGGACTGGGTTTGATTGCCAGCCACCTGAACCTGGAAGGACCCATTAAAAAGAATAAGGGATCTTTTTCCATTAGTGCCCGTCGCACCTATGCGGACTTATTCCTGAAATTGTCCCATGATACTACGCTTAAAAATTCCAGCCTTTACTTCTATGACCTGAATTTAAAAGCGGACTATTCTCTGGGAGAACACGATAAGGTCTACCTGAGTGGTTACTTGGGTAAGGACGTACTGGGGCTCAAAAACCAGTTCGGTATCAACTGGGGGAATGCAACGGCCACTTTCCGGTGGAACCATATCTTCAACAATCGCTTGTTCTCTAATACGTCCATCATCTACAGTAATTATAACTATAACATCGGAATCTCTTCCAACAACGATAACATTACCATTGCCTCCAAAATCATTGACTGGCATTTCAAGGAAGACCTCCAGTATTACTTCGGCCCTCGGAGTACCTTACACTTTGGCGTAGACGTGATTCACCATACCCTGAATCCGGGCGTGATCGATGCCTCTGAAAGCTCCAGTTTTAATGGACTGGATCTGCAAAACAAATACTCCCTGGAGAGTGCAGCCTACCTCTCGCATGAATGGAAGCCACTGGACCATTGGAACATCACTTACGGCGCTCGTTTGAGTGTATTCGATGTGCTGGGGCCCGGCAACTTCTATTCCTATGATAGTGCAGGCAACGCCACCGACACGGCGACCTATACCTCCGGTAAGATTGTAAAGTCTTATGTCAACCTGGAGCCCCGGTTCTCTACATCCTACCAGTTGAGTGAGGCTAGCTCCATTAAAGCGGCCTATGCCCGCAATGTGCAGAACCTGCATTTGCTGAGCAACTCTACTTCCAATAATCCTACGGATTTGTGGATTCCTTCCAGCCCTATCGTAAAGCCAGAGATCGCCGATCAGGTGTCTTTGGGGTACTTCCGGAATTTTAATGACAACGCCTACGAGTTCTCGGCCGAGGTCTACTATAAATTCCTTCAAAATCAAATTGACTACAAGAATGGAGCCCAGTTGGTAGCCAATCAAAATGTGGAGTCCGAACTGCTTTTTGGTTCTGGCAGGGCTTATGGATTAGAGCTGTTTCTGAAAAAGAAGGTGGGTAAACTAACGGGCTGGGTCAGCTATACCTTGTCTAAGAGTGAAATTAAAATCCCGGGCATCAACAACGGAACTTACTTTCCTTCCCGTCAGGATGAACCCAACGTGATTTCCATCGTAGGTATGTATAAAGCTTCCAAGAAATGGACCTTCAGTGCCAACTGGGTATACAATACCGGCTACCCCGTAACATGGCCCTCGGGCAAATACGACGTGAACGGTCAACCTGTTTACCTCTATACCAGCCGCAATGGTTACCGTATGCCTGCTTATCACCGGCTGGATCTGGGCGCAACGGTCATCACGCGTAAAACCAAAAACACGGAGACAAGCTGGACTTTTTCTGTGTACAACGCTTATGACCGGTTGAATGCCTATACCATCACCTTCAGGGAAGATCCCAATGATCCAACACAGACCCAGGCCATGAAAACCGCCCTGTTTGGCATCATTCCTTCTGTCACCTTTAACTTCAAATTCTAAGTCTTCTATGAAACGCTATATATTCTTACTTACTGTTGTTGCCCTGGCCTCCTGTCAACGGGTGATCCACCTGAACCTGGAGACCACCAGTCCCCAGCTCGTCATACAAGGAAATGTGCCTAATGCCGGCAGTTTCCCTACGGTAACCATGAGTTCTTCGGTAAACTTTTACGAGCCCAACACCTGGCCTCCGGTTTCCGGGGCATCGGTGGTCATTACTGATAGTACCTTTGGGGTAAAAGATACCCTCACGGAGACTTCCCCTGGTACCTATACGGCCTATAGCATCAGTGGTATACCCGATCATACCTATAATTTATTTGTGCAGTATGGGGGTAAAATTTATACGGCTACTTCCACCATGCCAGATCCAGTGCCCCTGGACTCCATCACTTTTTCCACCATCAGCTTTGGCAACAAAACCCTGATTCAACCTATCCCCAATTTCCAGGACCCTCCCGGGGTGCCCAATTGGTATCAGTTTCAGCTTTGGTCCAATGGTGCGTTGATCCAGAAATCGTTTGTGTTTGATGACCAGTATTCTGATGGGAGATACATACATGAGCCTTTGCAGACAGACACGGGTGATGTCAAATCAGGCGCCAATCTTACATTGGCTATGTATTGCATAGATAAAAATGTATACAACTACTTCTTGGAGCTGATTCAAATCACGGATCCAAACCAACAGTCCCAAAATGCGGCACCGGCCAACCCTACTTCCAATATCAATGGGGGATGCCTGGGTTATTTCAGCGCTTATACAGTAAGCACCATGGAGAAGCAGGTGCCGAATTATTAGAGATGGGCAAGGCTTTTATGAATCTATGAAAATCAATATTTTTGTCAATATCCTGAACTTTAGTTATACTCTTTAGTCCAGATAGATTCATTGGCAGTCCAAAATCATTTGTTGGATCAATGCCAATAGCTTCTTCATAGCGGAGTAGCCAAACTTCAATTTCCGGGCAAACCAATATTAGATAATGGCTGTTAGAGATATGTTGTTTTAGGATTAGGTTATTTTGGGTCTTCTTTTCAGTAAAACCATTAAAGTAATTGGCTTGTGGCCCTTTGTGTAAGTCCTGGTCAATGATTCCAAGAAGGGTAGCATTTGGCGACTTTATCATTTTATTTGCAACGTTACCACAGCTATGTTGGTGATGGTACTTTCCTGCCTCTCTACCAGCAATTTCCGCAACCTTTGTATCAACGTAACACTCAGGAATGAGGCTCTTCTGCATTTTGGTCTAGGAATCTATTAAGGTTGAAAAAAATATCGACCCCATAGTCTAAGCGTTCAGATAGATCTTCTGAGGAGAGCTTTCTTGCCGTAGTGCTTGGGAGCTTTTGATCAAAGCCACATATGAAAATGGCTAGGTCCTCTGATGGGGTGTTTTCAATAAGGTTATTCAGAAGGTATGGACTATGTGTAGCAATAAAGAACTGACAATTTGAGTTTTCGATGATGCGATCGGCTATAGAGCTTACGTATGGTGGAAATGAATGAGCTTCCGGCTCTTGTAAAGTGACGACCGTTGCGTTATTGTAAGAGGTGGCCGCCAGATAAAACATATAACGCTTAAGCGTATCAGCAAGGCTATTCCATGATAACGTAAAGACGATTCTTTTATGAATTCTGAGCTGTATTAATGGTTTATTGTTGTTGTTGATATCGATATTTAACTCACTATTATAATCTGCTAGTAGATTTCCTAACAACTCTCTTAGTTCTGTATGATGCCTAAGTGCCGAAAATAAATTGTTTCCGTATGGTGGCATTAAAACATCGTAAAAATTTTCTGGGTCTCCGAATTCTATATCATTACTGTAACGGTAAGGCTTAATTGGTGATCTATAAAATTGGTTGCCCTATGGTTGAAAATAGCTATTAAATAATACTTCTGACCCGTCGGATTTTTCCCAACGAAATACATCATTATCGCCCTTTAATTCATGATGAATTTTAATGTCATATGGCAGACCACCAAGTTGAATCGAAATCGGATTATTCAACTCCCCAAAATGATACATATCTGATGCCCTTGTTACACGGAAGTAATTTCCAGTCTCTTGGTGTTTGGGAGGGTGAGTTTTGCTTTAAATACTCAAAAGAGATGGCAGATAAGCCAAATCCAACGCCTCCAACATATTCGACTTACCTACATTAGGTTTTCCTATAAAGACATTAATCCTCGCACAATCTATATCGAGCGACTTAATTGACTTGAAATTATTGACCAAAAGTCTGTTGATCATTACGACATTGCCTTGGTGATGGCCTGAAGCTTATTTCGGTGAAAGCCCTGGCGCAATGCGGAACATAAGTCCGGGGGCAAAGCGCATGATCCACAAGGCCAGGCGCTCCCCGCTGAGGCGTCCGATGTAAGGCTCGTTCTTTTTTAGGGCAACGGCTTTGAGCACCTGAAGGGCGGCCTCGTCGGCTGGTAGCCCACCGGCTATGTTTTGGGAAACGTGACCCAAAGGAGTGCCATCCGCCTGGACGGCATACATTGATATGTTGGTTTGAATGTACCCAGGGGTGAGCACGCTTACGGCTATGTTTTCGGATTCAGGTTTAGCCTTCAACTCTGCACGCAGGCAATCGAAGTACCCATGCAAGGCATGCTTGGAACCTGCATAAGCAGAACGCATGGGGGTGCCTATCTTTCCCATCACTGAGGAGGTTACGATGACGTGTCCGCTTTTGCGCTCAATAAAATGGGGCAGGATAATGCGGGTTAGGTGTATTACCGAAAAGTAATTGATCTCCATGACCTGTCTGTGTACATCTGTAGGTGTATCCAGGCAAAGGGACCTGGAAGAGATGCCAGCGTTTTGGAATACCATATCAATTTCTCCGAAGGCAGCAATGGCTTCCTGGGCTTTTGAGGCTAATGATGGGAGGTCCGTCATATCCAGTGGAAGGCACTTAACTTTTTCGGGGTGCTGGCAGTATTCGGCCACCCGTTCCAATTCAGCCAATCTCCGGGCGGAAAGGATCAGGTTGGCTCCGCCTTTGGATAAAGCATAGGCTAAGGCTTCTCCTAATCCAGAGGAGGCGCCGGTAATCCAGATTGTTTTGTTGTAGAAGTATTGTTGCATGGCCCCACAAAATATAATTTTTACTATTATTGGGGCATGTCAAAGCAACATATTGTCGTACTGACCGGAGCGGGTATCAGTGCTGAAAGTGGTTTGAGAACATTCAGGGACAGCGATGGCCTTTGGGAAGGGTACGCTATAGAAGATGTGGCCACACCCAGGGCCTGGCGGAAAAACCCACAACTGGTCCTTGATTTTTATAATATGCGAAGGAGGGATGTGCTCAATGCCCGGCCTAATGCGGCTCACCTGGCGCTGGCTCAACTACAGGACCAATATGACGTGACTGTTATCACGCAAAACGTGGATGACTTACACGAAAGGGCCGGTTCTTCCAAGGTTTTACACCTGCATGGCTCCATTTTAGAAATGCGCAGTGAGCGGGAGGAGTCCAGGGTATTTCCTATCCTGGAGGATATGATCGTGGGGGCTGTAGCCGAGGACGGTGGATTGCTCAGACCCAATATAGTCTGGTTTGAAGAGGCGGTCCCCATGATACCCAGGGCGGCCCAAATAACACGCACTGCGGATATTTTTATCCTAGTAGGTACTTCCCTTCAGGTCTACCCAGCCGCAGGATTAATAGACTTCGTTCCTGATGAGGTGCCCAAGTACATCGTGGATAAGAAGATTCCTCCGGTTGCTGCTTTGCCCAATATGCACCTGATCGAGCGTCCGGCCACGGAAGGGATGCAGGAGGTGCTGAAGCGGTTATTGGCCTAGCTGGTTGATCTGCCGGATCCTTACTGGAGCTAAGGTGCAACCGAATATTTTCAACACCTGATTTACTTTTTCCAATTGCAGATCACCTTTTCCTTGTTCAATTTTTCTAATGACCGTTAGGGCAACACCGGCCTTCTCTGCAAATTCCTGCTGAGTGAGGCCCGTACCTTTTCTTTTTATTTTTACAAAGGTTTGTAGTGATTCCATAAATTTTCACACTGGGGTATATACAAAAATACGAGGCTTGTTGAGATTATATGTATTTGCATATAAAAAAATAATTTTATACGTAAATGCATATAAGCTCCGCTTAGGGCGTTTTTAGGGTTATACCACCCTCTATTGGAGGGCTGCCGTGGAAATGACCACGCTGCACCTGAATGGCATAATCTCCCCCCGGCAGGTAGAAATTGAAATTGCCGGAACCGTCGCAAACAGCGGAAAATGTTTTTCCCCTCATAACAGTGGCCTTGAATAATATACCGCTTAGATTGGGTGGAACATTTTCTGAAGAGGGAAAAACAAGTCGTCCGCTTAACACAGATACCCTGTGTAAGCCGATGTGAAGCATCGGATGGTGATGGCCTATCCATATGGAATCCTAAGTAGCGGACCGCCCGCCTGCGTCCGGCAATTGAAATGCGTGTTTGCCGGGGCTGATATAGCGGAAGGGTAGTATAGGCCGTCCATGTTGAACCGGATAATATTGTTCGTATTCCTACTTTTTTTATCAGCCGCGAATTCATAGTAATCGTAACCGGTTGAGTCATAGTTGGCAAACAGGCCAATCTGATTGGAACCCCAGGGCGTAGGTGGGTTCCACTGTGGGGATAGTCCCTCCGGATTGGCGACATCGTGTATGCGGCATAAGGCTGTATACTCCACGTCTCCGTTTGCCCTGGCTAGTTCCAATATGTACAGGGCGTTTTCCCTGGAGATTCCTTCCAATGCGGGCTTTAGTAGGGTATCTCCATGTGCCTTCACGTGAACAATACCTTTGCCGGCTACTTTGGATGGATCGCCCGATAGGTATATGACCTCCAGGGGTGCCCGTATACGATTTGTTTGGGCGCCAGGAAGGTGAGCAGCAACAACAAAGATTTTCCCGCTTCCAGGGAGAAATTCGGATTTAAGCCGCTGAGTATCTGTAGCTGAGGATGAACTATATCCAGGCGTATCTGGTGGGTTGGACCGGCGTTGTTAAGTAGTACGTTCAAACTGATGACGGAACCCGATTTTATAGCTGGCAGCTCTGAAGGTATGTTAACGGAGATCTGGGTGCTCACGGGACTGAATGCCAGGATTCCATATAGAAAACTGGTAACCAATGATTTTATGCGCAGGTTTGCTCCAGACAATTGCGGCGGAATATAAATGAATGGAATGAACGGCTCCCGCATGCTGTTATTTTCGGGATAACCGTTAATATTGTTGACGATTGCAATGATAAGAAAATCTAAGGAACCGTTTAGTTAGTATCCCTTATTTTTTAGAATCCCGATTTCCATGAAGAAGATCATCGTATTGCACTGTATGATTTTTCCCGGCCTTTTCTCTGCCGGCGCATATGCTCAGGTATCTACGGCCAGCGTAACCTTCAACGTCGTTCTGGCCAATTTCGCTTCCATCGCTGTTTCCTCCTCAGACGTAAGTGTTGCGCTGAACTACACCAACCAGACCAATTATGCCAATGGTGTCAGCCTAACGCAGCTCCAGGCGCTCACCGTACAAAGTGAAAGCGGGTTTACGGTTAAAACGTATGCCGGGGGGGACTTGGCCGGACCCAGTGCCAACACGCTTCCGGCAGTTGACTTTTCCGTACTTCCCACGGCTGATCCGGCGGTGACCGGCGTAACGCCTGTGTCTACGCCAGTATACTTTCCGAATACTTCGGCCAATGCCGCAACGATAATTCACTCCACGGTGGGAGTGACGAGTGCCATGTTTGACCTGACCTATGCGGGGCCCGGAAGTACCGGAACACCCAGCAGCAATGACTTTTTAGGCAAACCAGCGGGCACCTATACCACCACGGTGTATTACCTGCTTTATCAACCCTGAACTATTTTGTGCAAATAAGAACTGTTGTAACCCTGGCTACGCTACAATTGGCGGCCCTGAACGCTTTTTCCCAGGCCCATGTAGGGCTTGGTTCTTACCCTATGAAAGTTTGGTTCAACGGAGATCCTGGAGTGGTGCAGACCCAGGTGGTTAACCTGGTCAACACCGCTCCGGACACCTTGGACATAGGTGTATTCCTAAAGGATTGGCACTACGATTCTTTGGGAAACACCTTGATTTATCCTTCCAGCACCACCCCTATTTCCTGCACAGAATGGATCAAACTCTCCGGTGAGACTAAGCTAAGGTTGTCTCCGGCCATGCTTATCTTTGAGCAACTCAATCCCATCCAGACCAAAGACGCCCTGGGCGTTAGTATTAAAGTGGCTTTGCAAATCGGGGTGAAGCTATACCATACGACACCCGATGCTGAAGTGCAGGCCGCCGAATTAGACATGACATGGCCAGATACAAAAGCATCATACTGATCTTTTTTTGTGTGGTCTCTTAGCAAGAGACCCGCTCCCAGAGCATGACCTCTTCCATTGGAGCTGCCCTCAACATGCACTCCAGGTCGGCTTATAATTCGGGATTGTCCGCGACAAATATGACGCTTACCCCTTTACCAGCGGGAGTCATTCCATACCCTTAAGCACCTTTTCCATGGCCGTTGTATCAGGGACGCCTACCGCCCCTTCCGGCATTGGGGCGGTGACCACCTACTTCTCTCCCAGCACCACCGCTCAAAATATCCTCAATGCCAACCTGCATTCTTTGCTGCAATCAGAAACCCTGACCATAGGTTATAAGTTTTCCGGGGGTACCTCCTTCTTTGTACCAGCAGGGACCTATATCACCACTCTTACCTTTAATTACATCAATGCTTTGGGCATACTGCAAGCCACCACCTCCCTGGTCGTATCCATCATCATCACTTCCGCCATCAATCTTGCCGTTAATAATGGAGGCAGCGCGACCCCGTAGAAGCGTCCACGGACCTGACCAATGGGGCTGGGGGACCATAGCCGTCAATAAATTTTCTTTGGGCGCCCTGGCAGATCCTACCGCTACTGGGGTAACCGGGCGTACCGTCACCCTTTCTCATACCACTTCGGGTACAATAGCCTCATCTGCCATCGCTTCCCTGGGGCAGCCTTTGACCTCACTTTTATTGCCCAGGCTGCCGCTTCTCTAGTGAGGAATACGCCCTCTACCTACTCGACGGTGTTGACATTGACGGCTACAGAACAATGAGGGGCCTGCGGCCCGGTATTTGTCAGTGTACCTTTGGGAAAGTTGTAGTACTACTCCGATGAGTTTCTACATATTCCAAAAGAAGCATATATTACTTACCTCTTCCGGGAACACCATTTGAACCGGCGATGCTGGTTGTGCTGGTGTGCCCCCTAAACCTTATTCTAGTATTTTTAATTAGAAGACCTGTGAGCAGTAAATTGTTGTTTATCCTCTATCCGCTAGCCCTGGCGGCAGCTTACCCTATTTTTGTCTATATCTACTCCTTTGTCATTCATGCTTACTCGGTGGAATCGGACACATATGCCTTAGAGCGATTATGTATTTGTGCGCCCGCTTTGATTGTTCTGGGGCTATGCCTGGTGCTTTCCTATAAAGGAGTGCATAGAATTATAGGTTCCCTCATTCTGACATTTGGGGCAGTATGGTTGATTTGTGTTATTAAGACCATGATGGGCGAGGGATAATTTTTTTAGCGTTTTATAAAAACCTGTTATAACTTCCGCAGATGAACTCGGACCATTCTGCCTTATGGAATGCGTTTATATCAGGTGATGATGAGGCCTTTCGCCATCTTTATAGGTTGTGTTATCCGGAGCTGATAGCATTTGGCAAAAAACGCAGCCAGGACGCAGAAAGGATAAAAGACGCTATTAATCAGACGTTTGCCTACTTCTGGGAAAAAAGACATTCCCTGGACAAGGTGACTGCCGCGCGGTCCTATATATATACTTCCTTTTCCAGAAAACTTTCCGGATTATCTGATCCGTCCAAGGGGCAGGTGATCCCTATAGACTTTATCCAATATGACCCTGCGGATATGCTGGTGTCTCCAGAGGCCTTGTTGATTGGTCGGAAGGAGGCTTCCAAACTCCAGCAACATATTGCGCTGGCTATTTCTAAATTATCGGCCCGTAAGCGGGAATTGATCAGGTTAAGGTATTACGAAGGCCTGGGTCATGAGGAGATTTGCCGCAAGACGGGTCTTTCTTCCAGGACTGTATATAATAAGCTGTACGAGTCGGTACAATTTCTCAAAGCTGAACTCGCTTTTCTCTCTCCCAGCGAAGAAGACTTAGTTAACTTTTTTCTAAGAATTTCTTAAAATGTAGGGTAAAAACTTACCCTTTCCCCTCTCTATATTAAAAAAGCCCTTTGTGCCTGAATTTCCCCTGACGATTGAGACTTTGCTTTTAGATGAGTCTTTCATCAACCATTGCCTTAATAAGGATGCGGGAGCAACGGCATATTGGAAGGCCTATGCGCTATCTCACCCCGAACAGGGAGAGATACTGGAACTGGCGGCTCAGTGTGTAACGGCTATGCATACCTGGGGACAGTCTACTGAGATAGAAGAACAGTGGGATAAGCTACAGGAAATGATTTCAGAGAAACGGGATATGGCAGTAGTAGCGAGCGCCGCCGCTTCCCGAGGTTTGAAGCAGCTTCGGAGAATAGCCTGGACAGGTTCGGTTGCTGCCGGTGTCACAGGTATGGCGATGGTTATAGGAATACATATTCATAAGGCCAAGAGGCCTGCATCCATATCCTATGTTACCATTTCTGCCCAAGGGGGCCACGTCAGAGAGTTCGGCTTACCGGATGGTAGCGTTGTCTGGCTTGATGCAGGCAGTACCATCCGGTACAGGGAAGATTCGGCGGGGAGCAGGAAAATCGTGTTGATGGAAGGACAAATTTTTTGCAAGGTCAAACACGATAGCGCACATCGCTTCTCCGTGCAAACACCCGCAGGACTGGATGTAAATGATATCGGAACTGCTTTTACAGTGCAAAGTTATGCCGGGTTACACGAAGAGGTGATCCGGGTGCTGGAAGGGGAGGTGACGGTTCAACAGGCAGACAGTAATGTTCAGGTGCTCAAAAAAGACCAGGGCATTGAGCTGGATGGGCTTACCGAAGCAATGACCAGGATAACGGGTGTATTTGCAAGTGATACGTCCTGGATCAGCGGCCGGATTGAACTCAATGACGTAACCTTTGGTGAGATGGCCATCGTATTGAATAAAACCTTTGGTTTACATATATCTTTTGAAAATCCTGATCTTATGAAATACAGGGCCAGCACTTCTTTTCGAAGAACAGATCCACAAAGGGACGTGCTGGAAGCCCTTAAACTCGTCTATGGAATTACCTATACCATGAACGGCTCTTCAGTGGTCTTGCATGGGATACCCGAACACCACTGATCTTACTTATTTCAAACCAATTACTGCTTATGCGTTTTACAGACCTTCACCGGTTTGCAGGGCTTCTATGCGCCTGCCTGATTGTGGCCTTATTGTTTACCGCACCCAAACTAAGGGCCCAACAAACAAATATTTCTATTTCGTTTGAAGGAGAATCCATAGATGCCTGTTTGCAAAAGCTATCTAAAAATGTGGGTGTCGGTATAACGTACTCGGCCGAGGGACTGAAGAAGATCAAGGGACCTGTTGTTTCCTTCCACAACGAATCCCTGGATCATATCCTGAAGCGTTTGCTGGATGGATCGGGCTATGCTTACAAGATGGCGGGCTCTCAAGTAGCGGTCTTCCTTATGGATGCGCATCCGGTTTCCGCTGCAACAGCGGCACCTGCTTACAGTTTGTATAAGGGGAGTATAGTGGATGCAAAAGGAAAGGCATTAGAAGGTGTAAGCGTGTTCAATTTGACAACCCATAAGGGAACGACAACCGATGCCTCCGGTCGTTTTTCTGTGTATGCCATCCCCGGTCAAACGGTAGAAGCTTCTTTCGTTGGACATAAAACAGAAAAGGTCGTCATTCAGCCTAAGATGACGGAGTTACAGATCGTCATGAAGGAAGACGCCTCGGAGCTGGGTAACACAGTCATCGTTGGTTATTCCACCAAAAGCATAGCCTCCCTGACAGGAGCCGTGCAGACCCTTAGCGGAGATGATGTGCGCAGCGGTGTGACCAGTGTAGACGTGGCTTCCATGTTGAAGGGGAAAGTGGTCGGTGTGTATATTTCTGATCAATCTTCCGGTGATCCACTTAAAGCGGGCGGCCAGCTTCTGGTGCGGGGAACCAGTTCTATGGCTGGATATGGTACAGCTACAGGGTATATACCTATTGCAACCCCAACGGCAGACTTTGGGCCGCTCATCGTTGTTGATGGGATCATCAGTCCTTATAGCTTACTCAGGGATGCGGTGAATCCCCGGGATATTAAAACCATTGTATTTCTCAAAGATGCTGCCTCGACCGCCATCTATGGTTCCAGGGGAGCGGCTGGTGTAATTGTTATCACCACCCGCACAGGTGTGTCCGGAAAGACAACCGTACAGTTGGAGCAAAAATATGGAATCAATGTCGCTGAAAGGGGTAACATACACTTTATGAATGCCCAGGAGCTTAGCAATAAATTACAGACTTATTATACCCAAGGTTGGGATGCTGATTCCACAAGTTTTACCAGCGGGGGCTTTAATAATCTAAACCAACTTTTGGCTTATCATCTCCCTACACAGGATCAGCTGACCAATACCTATAACTGGACAAAATACAATTTCCGCACCACGACTACGGATGAAACGAATGCCACCGTTACGGGTGGAACAGAGAAAAGCCATTACTATTTGGGATTGGGCTATTATAGGGAAAACGGGACCCAGGTGGATAACTACCTCAACCGTTACTCCCTAAGGCTGAATATGGATAATACCGTTGGGAAATTCATGTCCTTTAGCTTCAGCGTTAATGGTATTTATGATCAAGGCAATGAGCCTACTTTCCCATCCCTTTATTCATACCTGCCCTGGTATCTTCCCTATAACCCAGACGGCTCTTTAGCCAGCCAAATATCTGTGGCTACAGGCCAGGGTCCTCCCTCTGCGGCTCAATCCAATCCACTATATGACAACCAGTTTAATTATAACAAGACAACCAGGGGTAATCTGTTTTCTTCCCTTAGAGTGAACCTGCATCCATTCCCCTGGATGACGTTGTCTTCCACCAATTCTGCCACGTATGTCAGCTCTGGTAACGAAATTTACTATGATGCCCGCAGTTTCGTAGGCTCTACCTTAGGTGCCGATGGATACCTGGGTACTTCAACTGCCACCAATACCTCCCTGATGACTTCGAACCTGATGGACATCTATAAGCACTTTGGCCGCAGTGGTATACATTTCCTGGCTGGACAGGAGTTCCAGAAGCTACATACCTCTACGCTCGGTATAAATGTCAATACCATACCTGATGGTTTTACCACCATCAACACCGCCCAGAACGTGGGGAATTTTGAAGATATTCCAGCCCTTCTCCTCCGTTTATACGGCATCGTTATTCCGGCGCCCAACCCCATTCAATATGTCAATGGTACAAAGGTGGATCAGGTTAATTTCTCCGCCTTTACGGATGGGGAATATGATTACGCCCAGAAATATTTCCTGACAGGTTCATTGAGAACGGATGCATCAACCTCCTTCGGAGCAGATCACCGCTATGGAACCTTTTACTCCGTGGGAGGGGCCTGGCTCGCCAGTCAGGAAGCATTTGTTCAGCGACTCAAACCAATCAGCCTCCTGAAATTAAGGCTTAACTTTGGGACCAATGGATCCCAGATTGGTAACCAATTCCTGGCCCAAACCCTTTATTCTTTCTCCACCCTCACCTATAACGGACAAGCCTATGCTTCCCTGGCCAGCCTGGGAAATCCCAACCTAACCTGGGAAGTTTCCAAAACCACGGACGCAGGCATTGACCTTGGTCTATGGAGACACGTAACCCTGACAGCCGACTTTTACAATAAACGCTCTGATAAGCTTCTCCAGTTGGTACCTCAGACGGATGCTGTCGGTATAGCAGACCAATATGAAAACGTAGGCTCGGTTAATAACCGGGGATGGGAGTTCAACCTCAACACGATCAACGTAACGTCCAAAGATTTTTCCTGGTCTACGAATTTCAACATCAGCTTCAACAAGAATAAGATCATTACCCTGGTTGGCGACTCCATGTTGGTGGAAAGCAATTACAACTATTATTACCTCTACCCTGGCGAAGACCTTAATTCCATCAAAGGGGTAGAATACGGTGGCGTCAACGCCCTGACAGGACAACCTCAATTCTGGCAAAGAAACGTGAACCCCAAAGGCCAGGTGGTTGGTAAGTCCCTGGTAGGTACCGTGGCAGAAGCGGAAGGAAACATGGACAGGGCTGCCATGTACACGATTGGGTCTATCACCCCTAAATTCAATGGAGGCTTCAACAATACCTTCGGCTATAAACGATTTATCCTGAGTGTGCTGATTGAATACGTGTATGGCACCAAAACCTTCAATGAGGAAAGGCTTCAGGAACAAGATGGCGGCATTTCCGGTTACAGTACACCCAATAACTCCATAGAATACACCAAGTACCAACATCCCTGGACGGGTCCCGGAGACACAAAGGCCAACGAACCATCCGTGTACTGGGCTCAGAACTCCGATTTCGGAGGTGCAAACAACAACGGCTCCTACCTTAATTCCTATATGTATGACAATAACTCTTTCTTAAGGATACGTAATATCCGGTTGGATTACAATATTCCCCTCCATCAGTTGGGGCGCGTGTTGAGCCGGGCCGTTATCTACTTCAGTATGGATAACGTGTACACGCTGACCAGCCGGCATTTCCTGGGTGCAGATCCTGAAGCGCCATATGTAGGAAGTGGAAGTCAGGGTATAGGAGAATCAGTAGGTATGCCCCGCCGTTATCTGGGTGGTTTGCAATTGAGTTTTTAATCCAAAATTTTTAAGTCATGTTATTCATCAAGAAATATAGTGTGTTGGTGCTTTCAATGCTTTTTCTGGTTTCCTGCAACAAGCAAATTGAATCGATCCACCCCGAGAGCCAGATAAGCCTCAGCGGCATCATGGGCTCCATGTCGGGAATCGAGGAAACAGCCGTCGCCAACTATTCGCAGCTCGCTTTAATGCAGGGCAACTGGCATAATTTAAGTGAGTTCAGGGGAAATACCGTGAGCAGCGTAGAGACAGACGATAACCAGGGAGATGCCTATAATTATACCCAGAATCCCAACAGTACCGTCAATGGCACTTTTTGGCAAAATGCCTACTCCCTGATCGTTACGGTAGACTATACCCTCGAAGGCGCTCAGGCTTACTTGGCCGGATCGGGTGCTCTTACGTTGGACTCCACCCAAAAGGAGACCTTGCTGCATACGGAAGGGGAGATGTATTTCATGCGGGCCCTGACTTATTTCCACCTGGTCAGGCTCTATGGGCGGCCATACTACCAGGCGCCTTTTACCAATCCTGGTATCATGATTAAGAATACCCCCGATCCCACTTATATACCGGGTCGTAGCACCGTGCAGGCTTGTTATGCCCAGATTGTAAGCGACCTGGATTCCGCAGTGATCTGCATGTCCTCCATCGACCTGCATAGCAACGTATGGGCCAGTAAGGAAGCTGCCTGGGCTCTCCTTTCCAGGGTATATCTCTATGAAGGCGGTAGTTATGCATCTCCGGATGCCAACGCCAATACCCTGGCCATCAACTATGCCGATAGCGTGATCAGCAGCACCAAGTTCAAGCTACTGACGCCCAGGGCGTCCTTCGATACCTTATATAATAACCAGAATGGAAACCCGGAAATGATTTTCACCACAGAAAATCAGGATGGATTCCTGACCAATACAACTGCTGGATTTTATGCGGTCGCAGTAACCGGAACAACACTGGCTACAGGCCCATACACGGTCGCTCCTTCTTTTTGGAAAAGTTTTGATACGCTGACAGATTACCGGACGGATTTTATCCGGAGTAGCCAGGGAACGCAGATGGTCGCTAAGTATGTGACCGGGATGGCGCCCAATTTTTCTGCCTCGACGGCTCCCACTGCCTATCTCCGGTTAGGAGAAATCTATCTCAACAGGGCAGAAGCCTACTTTAAGATGGGTCAAACCTCCGCTTGCCTTTCCGATTTGAACGTAATCCGCACCAGGGCTGGTTTACAGCCACTAGCAGGCATTTCAGGGCAGTCCCTTCAGGATTCACTTGTATCTGAACGCAGAAAAGAGTTATGCTTTGAAGCCGACGCGAGCTTTGATTATTTCCGCAATGGCCTTCCTATGACCCGCCTTGCTGGTGATTATCAATCCACCGACTTTACCATCCAGCCCACGGACAATAAGGTGGTATTGCCCCTGCCCGAAAGCGAGATCCTCAGTAATCCTAAACTCACGCAAAACCCAATGTAGGATGAAATATACGTATAGCATATGGTTGATGACGGCCCTGGCTGCTTCGTCAGCGTTAGCCTCTTCGTCAGCGTTCGCTCAGGCTGGGGACTCCCCCGCTGCTACAGCCAAGACGCCTGCGACTAAGACGCCCAATTTCATGATCACGGGCAAAATCGGTAGCATGGATAAACCCTGCAAGGTTTACCTGGACTATAATGATGGAAACGGAGGTGGTGGAACAGATTCGTCGGAGTTGGTGAACGGGACTTTCAAATTCTCTGGATATACCCCTGGTATCTGCATCGCACGCATGAGTCTGGATCATACCGGAGAGGGTAAGCAAGCCGCCATTTTCAAAGGAGGGGATAACATCTATTTCTACTTCGCAAACGATCACATGAATATCCAATCAGCAGACTCTCTGATCAACGCCCAGGTTAGTGGATCGGAAACCTTTGCTGCATATGCGGCTTACAATAAGACCATAGGCGGTTCCATCATGCAGATCGACAGGATTGTCAATGCTGAATACAATGCCGGCACGCCTGAACAGAAAAAGGATACCAACTTTTCGAAGTTGGTCAATGAAGACTTCCGCAGAAGAATAGCTGTTATGAGGAAAAACCAGATTCAGTTTGCCAAGGACCATCCGGATTCCTTTTTTGGGTTGATTGCCCTTACAGAAGCCGGAGGGCTTAATAAAGCTAGTGTATCTTCTATAGACTCCATTTTTGAAGGCATAGATATGAAATGGAGGGAGACCAATTTCGGGAAGGCCCTGGAGCAGCATATTAAGGCCGTCAGGTTGGTGGATAAGGGGGCGACAGCTCCATTATTTACGCTCAGTGACACAAACGGCGCCAGCGTGTCTCTGGCGGATCTTCGCGGTAAGGTGGTGTTAATCGATTTTTGGGCCAGTTGGTGCGAACCTTGCAGGGCGGAAGGACCCAATTTGAAGACACAGTACAAACTGTATAAAGATAAAGGATTTGAAATCCTATCGGTTTCCATTGATACGGACAAGAAGAGTTGGTTGAAAGCGATTTCGGATGACGGCTTAACGTGGCTACAGGTGTCAGACCTGAAGGGCTATAACAGTGATGTGGTGCGGTCTTATGGGATAGGGGGCGTGCCTGCCTTTTTCCTGATCGATAAGGATGGTAGGATTATGGCCAACAGTAATCTTCAGGGAGATGGGCTCAACCAGAAACTGGTGGAGGTTTTTAAGTAGGGTTTTCTCACAGTTGTCTTTTTATTAAGTCCGGGACTGGTAATGCTGTTCCGGATTTTTTATGCAAACGATTACGTGGCTAAATCAATATAAGTGTTACGCACGCATAACTAACCAAATGTTTTTCAAATAAAAAAATATTATTTTGTAGGTTGTTTGTAGGAATTCCTACTATTTTCGAATCGTTATCCTGATTAAACAGTAAATCGTTCATAACCTTCACCTCTGAGACATGAAAATTGGCTGGGCTCTGTTTTGCCTATTCCTAGGGTGGGCTCATAATTCCTTTGCGCAATCGCTGGATTCTAATACCCAACGATTGCAGCAACTACCTGTAGGCTACCTGAACCGGGTATCCAGTCAAGCCCAGTCTATTGACCAATCCCTGCAAAAAAAGACGGATCAGTACATGAATAAGCTTTCCAAGCTGGAAGCAAAGCTTTGGCGTAAGCTTAAGGGTAAGGATACCGCGGTGTCCATGCCCTACCAGCAATGGGGGGCTCAAATGCAACAACCCATAGCTGGAGCGCCGGCGACTTATGTTCCAGGTTTGGATACCCTGTCAACCACTTTGAAATTCCTTCAAACCCAGCAAATCCCTGGAAGCACTTCATTAAATTCTTCAGCCCTAAGTTCTGCAACGGCCCAGGTACAACAATTGCAAGGGGATCTTAACCAGGGCAACCTGATCCAGCAGTACGTGGCGCAAAGAAAGCAGATGCTTGCCCAATGGATCAGTCAGTATACACATCTACCTCCAGGTGTAACCACGCTTTTTTCCCAGTATAAGGAAACCAGCTATTACTACCAGCAACAACTGGAGCAGTATAAAGCCATGCTGAATGATCCGGAGAAGATGGAAAGAGAAGCGGTAACGATTCTCAATACGGTACCAGCCTACACCGCCTTTATGGCAAAATACAGTATGCTGGCCAGCCTTTTTCAGTTGCCCGCTGGATATGGTAGCGGTTCCGCGTCCACTCAGGGCCTGCAAACCCAAAGCCAAATACAGCAACTACTTCAATCCCAGGTCGGCGGGGGTGGTGGAGCCCAGGTCCAGCAGCAGTTGCAAGCTGCCCAGAGTCAGGTGACGAGTATGCAAAATGCGGTCAGCAAATTTGGATCAGGCGGTCAAGACCTCACCATGCCTAACTTCCAACCCAATACCCAAAAAACAAAGACTTTCTGGCACCGTCTGCAATATGGGGCCAATATCCAGTTTCAGAAGACATCCCTCAACTTTCCTACTACAGGTGATCTTGGATTATCGGTCGCCTATAAGCTAAACGATAAGGGTAGTATCGGCGTAGGCGCATCTTACAATATCGGACTGGGCACCGGATGGAATGACATCCAGTTTTCCAACCAGGGTGTAGGTCTGAGAAGCTTTATGGATTGGAAGATCAAGAAGACCTACTACGTAACGGGTGGTTATGAGCTCAACTATATGAGTGCATTTAGTGAGATTTCCCAACTCCAGAACAGATCCGCTTGGCAACCGTCTTTGCTGGTCGGACTGGAGAAAAAATATAAGATCTCGTCCAAGCTACAGGGGAATCTCCAGATCCTATTTGATGCGTTGTACAAGCAGGAGATTCCTCAGGGGCAGATGATCAAATTCCGAGTTGGATACGCGTGGCCTTAATGAAAAGACGGGAAAGTTTTTTTGCAAAGCTGTATGGAAGATGATAGTAGGTCTATCACATACGCTGTACAGACAGGGTATGTTTGGCCTTGCTGGTGAAGAGGCTTCTAGCGAAGGAGCTAGTGGTGGATAAAGTGAAGACGAAGGTAGAGTTAAATATATGTACAATACTGCCACAGGAAAGGTGACTGCTGTTCCAGTTAGCGAGGAAGAATATCAAAATAATACCAAGGGTGGCACTACAAACCTTGTTGTAGGAGATCCAAGCGGTCACCTTATGTTTGATTATTCACGCACCATGGGCGGAGTTGGTGGTTTTGAAACTAATAAATATCTTGGGGCTTACTCGGTGGATGTAGGAGAACGGGATGATATTTATAAACATGATGGTGGCCATTTTGAGGGGAGTATTGAAGGGCAGCCGGCTGAGTATGGAGGTTTAAGAGAAAAGGAGATTCCCGGTTATGGCGAATGGGTCGGCGGTGCTGGTACACTTACAGGCTCCACCGCAACAGCTAACGGGGCTAAACAGGAGTTAATTGAATGAGTCGTAAGAGATCGGTCTGGATTCAGTAGGTTGTTCATGAAGCAACTTGATGTTGTCGATCGGGAGGGGACAGAAATTATGGGCCTGGGTAGAGCTGGATCTAAGTATCTTGGTATTGTAAAAGGTGTAGGCGTTGGTCTTGGATTTGTAGCTGCTGGATTAACTATATATTCGATGGGTAATTAAGCTGCCAGAGGAGGTAAGAATGGCTGGATCTATGCTAAGGGAGCAATGGATCTTGTGATGACTGGAGTTGGCTTTTTGGGTCTCATTGGATTTGGCATAAGTGCGACTTACTTTATTTTAGATGCAGCTACAGGTCATTTTGGGCTTGATCCTGATAAGGCTAAAGATTAATACTGTTTTATGATAAGATATATATACTTCAGGTTTTATCAATTTATGATAAGTGTAGGCAATGGTGATATTGCGGGTTTTGCTTCCATTATGCTTATGACTTGCATGATTATACTTCATCTGTTTACATTCCTGTTTATCGCTTGGCACTTTGGTTTGCATATTACATTCCCCCGCGTTGCGTTATTAGGAATAGTTTGTGTTCCAATTTCACTTTATTTTTTATTAGTCCATAATGGAAAATCAAAGAAGATTAAGGAGCATTTTATGGGTGAAAGTCGAAGGGCATGGCTTATTGGAAGAGTAGTTATTATTTCTTATATGGTGTTGTCATTGGCCGCTTTTGGCGGTAGCATGTTTCTAAATTAAATTATTCATGGGAGTTCTCTCTATTTCCTTGATCGAAAACGGTGAGGAAATTCCTCCAACAAGCAAACTTCTGGGAGGCGCTGAATCAGAAGTTGATGGAGGTAGATTGAATTGTATATTGCCATATATTTAATGATTATATTTAAATATATATACTATAGGTTCTATCAATTAATGGTAAGCGTTGGCAATGGA
>CAJCIQ010000252.1 GCA_903970475.1 Beijerinckiaceae bacterium | reverse complement strand
TCGTAAGGGCGGGAGTTTGCCGCCAGCTTCCTTCAGATTCCACCTCGCGGTGGACACCCTTGCTTTGGGCTAACGATTCGCTCTACCTCGCTCGTTCGGGACTTGCACCCTATAGCTTATTGAACATGCCTGGCGCACACGACGAAACCGGCTTCATGGCCGGTTTTGTTGTTTTAGAACCACCCTTGTTCCCCCCAATTGGAGGTCACAGATTGAGACCTCAAGTCCCCTCCCTAAACAAAAATTATTGCGTAAAGTTGAATAGATGCAACATCCTGTTAACAATAAGGAAATTTTACTGAAAGAATTATCACAGCACGGAACGGAGATAAAATCCTTTGGTGTTGCCCGTCTCGGGCTTTTTGGATCATTCGCAAAGGACACTCAAATTAGGGATAGCAGTGATGTTGACTTTATCGTGGAGTTCAAGAATGGTAAAAAGACCTTTGATAAAAGAAAACCATCCTGAAATAGAATGGAAGAAAATGGCTGGAACCAGGGATCGGCTCATTCATGATTACTTTAGTGTGGATTAGGAAAATCCTCTGGGATGTTTTTGAAAATAAGCTACCAGACCTCCAAAGATCTATTCAGTCCATCCTCAAACCCTCGCTTTAAAGATCTTTCCGCTAACTTAGCGCCTATGGAGAAAAAGCTCTTCTTGCTAGATGCCATGGCGCTGGTCTTTCGCGCTTATTATGCCCTGATTTCTAATCCCAGGTTGACAACCAAAGGCAAAAATACCAATGCCCAATTTGGGTTTACCAATACCCTGGTGGATCTGATCATCAACCAGAAACCCACGCATATGGCCGTTTGTTTCGATACGGCTGCACCTACGGAAAGACATACGGATTTCGCCGATTATAAGGCCAACCGCCAGGAAGCCCCAGAAGATATTTTGGATGCCATTCCCGACATCAAAGCCCTGGTAAGGGCCTTCAATATCCCTTGCATGGAGCTGGATGGATATGAGGCAGATGATGTCATCGGCACCTTGAGCTTACAGGCGGCGGCAGCCGGCTATGAGGTGTATATGGTTACTCCGGACAAAGACTATGGCCAGTTGGTTTCTGATAAAATAAAGATCTATAAGCCGCCCTATCAAGGCGGCAATTTCGAGATCCTGGGCCCCAAAGAGGTTTGTGAAAAATGGAACATAAAAGAGGTTTCCCAGGTCATTGACATCCTTGGTCTGATGGGAGACGCTGTAGACAATATCCCTGGCATTAAAGGGGTGGGGGAAAAAACGGCTGCTAAGTTGCTGGCCGAATACAGCACTTTGGAGAACGTCCTTGCTGCCGCCGACTCCATCAAAGGAGCCTTGGGTGAAAAAGTCAGGACCGGTAAGGAATCGGCCATCATGAGTAAGAAACTGGCTACCATCATTACCGACGTACCCGTATCCTTCCATGAGGAAGACTTCATGTTGAAAGAGTGGAATAAGCCCGCACTGGAAGAGATCTTTGGTGAACTGGAGTTTAAAACCGTAGCCAAAAGGATACTCGCTGACGGGTTTTATACCGGGGGAGGCACAGGAGCCAATGGCGGTTCAGCAGGCGCCGGCGTGGCAGCCGGCACAGCAGAAGGCGTTCAAAAGGACCTGTTCGGCCACGTAGTCAGCCCCCAGGCAAACACCAAAAAGGGCGCAACCAAAGGCGCGGCAAAAGGCGAAGGCGCAACCACCAGAGCTGAAGGCGGAGCCGAAGGTGAAGGCGCAGCAAAGGGCGGTGGCCTGTCCCTGGAACGCCTCGAAGAAGCAAGCACCCGCCTGGAGGCAGAAGTCGAAAGGGGAGAGGAGATAACCGGACCCGAAGGAGAAAGTACCGGTAGTGTACTCCATCCCGAAAAAACCATTCACAACACCCCTCATTCTTATACCGCGGTTACCGGCCAAGCCGCTATTGCAGAACTCATCAAAGAACTCCAGCAACAGCGCGAGATCTGTTTCGACACGGAAACCACCGGTATTGACGCCAACAACGTGGAGCTGGTTGGTATGAGCTTCTCCTTCACGCCTGGTGTAGCCTGGTACGTACCGGCACCTACGGATCAGGAAGAGACACGGAAACTCCTGGAAACCTTTAAACCCCTTTTTGACAACGAAAATATCACCTGGATAGGTCAAAACCTGAAGTACGACCTGCTCGTCATGAAGTGGTATGGAATCCAACCAAAAGGACCCATATTCGATACCATGCTGGCCCACTACGTGATAGAGCCGGAAGGGAAAAGGGGTATGGACATACTCAGTGCCCAGTACCTGGGCTATGAGCCCGTTCACATAGAGGAACTCATTGGCAAAAAGGGCAAGAACCAGCTGAACATGAGGGATGTACCGGTGGAAAAAATCACGGAGTACGCCGCAGAAGACGCAGACATCACCCTTCAGTTGAAAAATGTTTTTCTTCCCCAACTTAAAAACAAAGAAGTAGAAAAGGTCTTTTATGAAGTGGAAAATCCCCTCGTAAAAGTCCTGACCGATATGGAGTTTGAGGGGATACGGGTGGACATCAATTTCCTGAAGGAATACTCCAAAGAGCTCGACAGGGACGCCAAAGCTGCTGAGGAAAAAGTCTACGCTCAAGTGGGCCACCCTTTTAACCTGGCCTCTCCAAAGCAATTGGGAGAAGTGTTGTTTGACGAGTTGAAGCTGGATCCCAAGGCAAAGAAAACGAAGACAGGTCAATACGCAACGGGGGAAGACGTGCTCCTGAAACTGGCCGTTAAAAGCCAGATCGTGGATGATATCCTGACCTTCCGGGAATTGACAAAGCTCAAGTCTACTTATGTGGACGCTTTGCCCTTAATGATCAATCCTAAAACAGGAAGGGTTCATACCAGCTATGCCCAGGCCGTTGCCGTCACCGGACGACTGAGCTCCAACAATCCGAACTTGCAGAATATCCCGATCCGTACTGAAAAAGGTAGGGAAATCCGTAAAGCCTTTATCCCCAAAAATGAGGACTATGTCCTGGTTTCTGCGGACTATTCTCAGATTGAATTGCGTATTGTCGCTGCCATTAGTCGAGATCCCAACATGTGTGCGGCCTTCAGAGAAGGTAAGGACATCCATACCGCCACTGCCGCCAAAGTCTTTGGGGTAGAGGAAAAAGATGTGACAAAAGAAATGCGCTATAAGGCCAAGAGCGTCAACTTTGGTATCATCTATGGCCAGGGGGCTTTTGGTTTGGCAGATAACCTGGGCATCAGCCGTTCTGAAGCCAAAGAGATTATCGATAACTATAAGCGCCAGTTCGCCAATATTCAAAAGTACATGGACGACACCATCAACTTCGCCCGGGAAGCAGGATACGTCCAAACTTTGATGGGCAGGAAACGCTGGCTTAAAGACATCAACTCCGCCAACTTCACCGTCCGTGGATTTGCAGAACGAAACGCCATCAATTCCCCTATCCAGGGCAGCGCAGCGGATATGATCAAACTGGCTATGATCAAGATCCACGAAGTGTTTAAAAAAGAGGGCTTCAAATCTAAGATGCTTCTGCAAGTACACGATGAATTGGTATTCGATGCACACAAGGATGAATTGGAGATGATCAAACCCATTATCACTAATTGCATGCAATCGGCCCTTTTACTACCCGAAGGCGTACCGGCCATAGCCGAGATCGGATCGGGTACGAATTGGCTGGAAGCGCATTAACCCTCACCCCTCCGGGGCCCTAAAAGTTAACGAATGAGTTCTGTTAAATGGCGCCTCTGCCTGAGTATATGCGCAAGATTATCGCGCAGGAAGGGGTCGATGTCTCTTTGAACACGCGAGGATTTGTGTTTAACGCGGATATGACTTCAGTGATCAGATTTCTCGATATCGGCACCCGACCGGCTAATCTTAGATGAGCATGGTTGTTACGCACGGAAGTTGAACCGATATCATGCACATAAAATGCAAAGCTTTATGGCTTCAGAAAGACGGCAATGCCGCGGAAGACTACGAGGACTCGGCATATCCAAGAGAGTTCCTGGAAAGCGATGTGCCGGCGTTCAAATGCGCCATCACAGATGGTGCCACTGAATCTTCCTTCGCCGGTTTATGGGCGGACA
>CAJCIQ010000251.1 GCA_903970475.1 Beijerinckiaceae bacterium | reverse complement strand
TCGTAAGGGCGGGAGTTTGCCGCCAGCTTCCTTCAGATTCCACCTCGCGGTGGACACCCTTGCTTTGGGCTAACGATTCGCTCTACCTCGCTCGTTCGGGACTTGCACCCTATAGCTTATTGAACATGCCTGGCGCACACGCCAAACCAGCCGACTTACATCGGCTGGTTTTTTTGTGCCCGGCAGACGGCGAGCGCTTGCGCTCGTCGGGATGCCGGGTGCGAAAAAAGCGCTCCGCTCCGCGGGCCAGGTTTGGCTGGGGGCCTTAAGGTCTCCCTAGTGCTTAAAATTATAATTGGTCAGGATGCGCCGGATGATGCTCCTGGGCGCCCCATACAACGTTACTTTGCAAAAAAGCACAGGACTTTCCCCCGTATAGAATAAACTATCCAGCGCTCCCTTGGGCTGAATCCAGACGACGCTGCCCTTCAGGTCTATTTTATTAATGGTGGCCTTTGCCTTCTGTTTACCGGCCTTCGTAACTACCATGATGGAAGCCGATTGTCCAGGACTCAATTGCCGTAGTACGCCGGGGCTGACCTCATGAATCCCAAACCCGGAAAGATCCGATTTGTTTACGGGTACATCCACGGTCCATTCATCCGGGTACCTGATGGAAAAACCGATAAGTCCGAAAATCAGCATGGACAGGGTTATCATGACGATACCCGCGTAAAATAAACCGTTGGGCAGTTTGGTCAAATTCTGCTGGATTGACTTGAAACTTTGATGATTCATACCTCAGGATTTCGGGGTTAATTTCCTAGTTCAAGTTGATTTTTTATCAGCCTATAGTAGGCATCCTCTGCCCTTACCAGCTCCCTATGGCTGCCTTTTTCTATGACACGCCCGTTTTCCAATACAATAATCTGATCGGCGTTTTTAACTGTACTTAAGCGATGGGCTACAATAATGACCGTTTTATCCTTATAAAAACGTTCGAGATTTTCAACAATCACCCGCTCGTTTCTGGCATCCAGGGAATTGGTAGCCTCATCAAAGAAGAGATAATTCGGATCTTTATAAACCGCACGCGCGATTAGGATCCTTTGTTTTTGCCCCTGGCTGATACCGTTTCCATGGTTGCCGATCTGGGTCTCTTCTTTGAGCGCAAGGCTGTCAACAAAGTCATTGATATTGGCTATCTCAATGGCTTTTTTCAATTTTGCCCGTTGGGGCGTCTCCTCGCTTTCGGCAATATTATTGGCTATGGAATCCGAAAAGATATAACCGTCCTGCATCACCGCACCGCATTGAGCCCGCCAGTAGTCACTCTTAAAGGAATCCAATTTCATGGAATCAATTTCGATACTACCCTCGGCAGGAGCATAGAATCCCAGCAGCAGTTTTACCAAGGTTGTTTTACCGCTGCCGCTAGAGCCGACAATGGCGGTAACCTTTCCCTTGGGAATGACCAGGTTGATATCTTTTAAAACATAGGGAGAGAGTTCGTTATACCGGAAGGACACATTTTTTAAAACCAGGTCTTCATGCAAACTGGGGGCAGTAACCTGCGACAATACCTTGCCTTCATCCTCCTCCCTTTTATCGTGTATTTCTACAATTCTTCTCAGGCTTAATTTTGCCTCAAAGCCTGAACGCAGAAAGGTAATGATCTGCCCAAGGGGGCTATTGAGCTGCCCTATGATGAATTGGGTAGCAATCAACATACCCAGACTCATCTCTCCTTTGATGACGCTGGTGGCGGCCACGATGGTGATCAGAATGTCCTTGAGTTGGCTGATGAATAGACCACCACCGTCCTGGTATTGGCTTAGGGCCGTAGATTTCAAATTTATCTTAAATAATCGTTGCTGGGAATCTGTCCATTTATAGGTTCTTTTGAGCTCACTATTCTGAAGCTTGATCTCCTGCATACCTTGAATCAGCTCATACATCATGTCGGTGTTATAGGTATACTCCTGGAAAAGTTGGTAATCAATCAGCTTTTTCTTGCCTAAAAAATACAGGACCCAGGTAAAATACAAGATACTGCCTATGATAAATATGGTAAAGATCTCCATATTATACAGGCTCAGGACTATGCCGAAAATGATGATATTGAAAAAGGAGAAAACGACACTCAAGGAAGAAGCCGCCAGAAACGACTCCAGCCTGCGGTGGTCGTTAATGCGTTGAAAAAGGTCTCCGAATTGCTTAGAGTCAAAAAATGCCAGGGGCAATCTGGTCACCTTTACCAGGAAGTTAGAGGACAAAATAATATTGATCCGGGCACTGATGTGCAAAACAATCCAGCGCTGAAGGAAATTCAAAGAAGTTTGACTGATATAGAGCACCAGTTGCCCGAGCAGTATAAGGTATATGAATTGAAGGTCCTTGTGGTTAATGCCTATATCCACTATTGTTTTGGTTAAGAATGGAAACAACAGCAGGATCAAGCTCGTACCCAGAATAGACAGCAAGATCAGTGGCAGGTACTTTTTGTAAGGTTGAAAATATCCCTTGATAAATGCAAGGGGATTAGAATCTTTCTCATTATCTGCCACTTCCGTATTTGAAAAACTTCCGGAAGGCATCAGGAGCAGCGCAATACCCTCATTGCTGCCTTCAATAAGCCACTGTTTCTTAAACTGATCCCGACTGAGCTTCACCTTCCCATTTCCAGGATCAGCAATGAACACATGGTTCGAGGTGATCTTATAAACAACGACAAAGTGATTTTTATTCCAAAAGGCGATACATGGCAATGGAATGGAAGTAAAGGAATCAGGGCCACCTCCGTCAAAATCAACTTTAACACCCAAAGCCCTGAACCCAATCTTTTCTGCCCCTAATTTGAGTCCTTCCATACTGATGCCCGCCTTAGAGATATGGCTGACTTTTCTCAAATAATTAAGGGAAAAAGTCTTTCCATAAAAGGCAGCCACCATTTTCAGGCAGGTAGGACCGCAGTCCATCCGATCGTACTGACGGTAAAAGGGAAACCCCTTTAGTATTTGCAAGAGTGATTTCATCCCCAGGATAGTGTATAAGGGTTATAGGAACATTTTAGCGGCTTATCTAAAGCCCCTTTTACGAAGGCCCGACAATCGGTACATACATACCTGAACTCACATACCTGGCACACCTCGATTTGGTCCTTTTTGATATACCACCACTGTTTAAATTCATCATTGATGGCCGCGTGCAGCTTTTGCTGCTTTACATTCCCGTAGCTTTTCTCCAAGGTGGGGCAGTTCTTTATGCTACCGTCGTAATCGATGGCGATTTTCCGGTTCAGGCAGGAATTATAATTTATGGCTTCTGTAAATGCCTTCACCCCACTGATGGAGAAATATCTTTCACTGATTTGACCGCAATGCCTGTTAGAGTCTATGTCTTGCTTCAAATACATGATATTACCCATACCACAGCGATCAGAAGCCCTTCTCATAACGTATGTTTCATCCTTGGGGCTTCCATGGATGGTTATTGTTTTAATCCGGAAGTATTTTTGCGTCAGGTGGTAAAGTGCTTTTTTGGTACAAGCCTTAGAATATTTGAATATAAACTCCACCGATTTGATCCTGCTGGTCTCCAGCAGATTCATGATCGTAGCAATTTCCGCTATAGGGGTCGTATCATAGTACCTGAACTGAATATCCCTGCAACCCAAATGTTCCAATTGTTGAAATATATCCTCCAGGTCGTGATCTGATTCCTTCTTTACATCAATAATGGCATTCGTAATCAGCGAGGGATGATCCCACTGTAAAGACATGGGGGGAAACCTTTGGGGGTCAGTGGTCCAAAACCCTAAATCATTTTCCTGAAGAAACCCGATATAAGCATCAAACATAGGCCATGACAGCTCATCATAGTCCATCTTTAAGGTATCTAGGGGCGCGTTCCTCAATTCCAGGATCAGATCATAGAGCTCATTGGATATAAAATACAGGTCTTCTCTGAGGAGATCTACGATGGAGCTTCTGGCAGCACCTTTTACCGCAATGCAATCGGTATACAACAGATAATACTCGCCGGGCTTACTGTTCATTGCTTTCTTTTTTTGGAAAGACATTAAGATCAATAATTTTGGAAATGGGCTTGTAATGCCCGCTGGCATAGAAGCTGGAGGTATTAAAGTCGTCCACTCTTAATCCGATAAAAGCGACATCCTTTTTCATTTTTTTCTTGACGAAGTGATATACATGCTGATAGGTCACCGGTGCGATTCGCTTATTTTCCGGATCTAAGCTTACAAACTCGTTGTCAAATCTGGACATAGGGATGAGCATTATTAGTTAGGGAATTGACCGGTAGATAAATACACGGCTATGTCTTTTTCAATGCTGTAGTTACAAGGATGGGAAACCATGGCAAATATGCCCACCGGATTGACTTCAAGGAACAGGAATTCTCCTGTGGGCGTTACAATCATGTCAATCGATCCGGAGTTTAGTCCGAGGCTTTTCATTAGTTCGTCCAGCTTCTGCTCTATTTCTTCCGGCAGCTTGTAGGGTATTCTCCGACCAGGCTTTACGTCATTATATTTCCGGAAATCAACCTGGGTATGGGCATCGCCCTGAGAAAATATAGCCATGGAATAAAACCGTCCTTTCAGATAAAAGATGCGGAGCTCATAGTGCTTCTCGATTCTTTGCTGAAACAAGGAATAATAGAAGGTGTCTGTTAAGCTCCCTAATTTCTCTTTGCTGATTTCTTCTGTATAGAATACAAGACATTCATCAACGGCATTGGTCAACAAGTTATCCAGGATAGCTTTGGTGATGACCTGACCATGCGTTTCGTGGAATTCTTCCAGGATTTCCTTATCGGTGGTGACCAGGGTGGGGGATATGAGCAGACCGGCTTTCACTGCTTTGTGAAGGACGAAAAGTTTATTAAGGGTACCCCTGGAGGAATCCCCTATTGAAATGGGTAATCCAGCAAGCTTATGATCCAGGAAAGTATTGACGGTTTCTCTCTCCCTGGATAAATTCACTTTTATTTCTTTCATCGATTTTTTCCCAAAAGCACCTTTTAACGCTTCAAAGCCGTTCCTGTCTATAGGATCTAAAGCCATTTTTCCTCTCCTATGCCAATAGGCGCTCAAATCAGACAACTTAAACCTGCGTCCATTTGTTTCCAGCACAGCGTCGAGCGTTCCGTCAGGGGTTAGGGTCAGGGAAATCAACCGGATATTCTTTTCCTCAATGTTGATCCGTATAAATGGGGTACCCATGGAAATCAACCACTCAATAACCTCATTGGTACTAATATCGAAATCCTGACTTTGAATGAGAACCATATTCGTTTAAATTGAGATAGTATGGATAAATGAGGGGAAGGAATTTCTTCCTCCCCTCAACTAGTAACCACATGGTCAAAAGAAGCTATAAGCTTTCCACTGGAGGAGCAGGTGCATCTGAATCAGAACTGTTGGCATCAGGATCTGAAGCGGCAGATGTAGTGTCCTCGGGAGCGGTATGTGTAGCGACCTCTTCACCGCCTTGAATCGTTGAGAGTTCATTAAATTGATGCTTTTCAAACATGGCAAAAGCATTGCTGAAATTGTTGGAGAGTGTTTTTTTCATTTTTTAAGTGTTAATGGTTAAGAAAAACTTGTTATTAAATGCTTTCAACGGGAGCAGGAGCGTCTCCATCAGAAGAATTTGCGTCTGGGTCCCCAGTGGGACAGGTCGTGTTCTCCGGGGCAGTGTGGGTAACTGGCTCTTCGCCCCCCTGGATGGTAGATAACTCATGGATCGTGCTTTTTTCAAAAACAGAAAAAAGCACCATTGAGTTCTCTTCGATCATTTTTTTCATGATTCTTGAAGTTGTAATGGTTAGTTTATGAAATAGTGGTTACTAGTAGAAGCGGATCTGAATGTCTAATGCCTGGCAAAGCCCATCCCGGTTTAAGCAAGCTCAAACAGGGTGCTTCAGGCAGTAGCGTATCTCTGCTGCTAGTCAGTGAGTCAAATTCACTGCTACATTTTATTTGAATGATTTAATTAGGGGATGGCTCTAATTTCAGAAGACGAATGGTGTGTAATTTTCATTTTTATAGGTTTAGTGTTCGTGATTTGCTTACAGCTTCCATTAAACTATATCGCTCGTTTTTCTACGTATAAATACGGATATAGTTACTCTTAAATGCAGGATGAGCCTAGTTTTAAAGGGTCGGTAGCATTGCTAATAAATAGCAGAATAGTGCACTAAATTAATCGCCTAAATTTATAAAACGAATTTTTTCTAGAAAATTTTACAACAAATAATTGCCTAGATGTTTTTTTTAAAAGAATTATGATATTTTAAATGAATATTCCTAATTATTATTGTTTGGTTTCCATATTTGGACTATATTGAATTACACCATTTTCATCATCTTTCCCTTTAAACACGTATGAAGTTCCTGCTGCGCTTATGTTCCTCTTTACTGATATTTATAATGGCGAATGAGGCTCCGTCCAAGGCCCAATCCATCACGGTCTCCATCAGGGATAGTGCTACCAAAGAGCATTTACCCTATGCCACCATTGAGATGCACGCTACCCTTCATCAAAAGGATACGGCTACTTACCTTACGGACAAGGAGGGTGATAAGACCCTGACCTCTTTGCATGGAGAAGCCCAGTTGACCATCAGCTATATCGGATATAGCCAAAAGACGGTACAGATCGCCCCTCCTTTTGACGGAAGGTTGGTGATCATTTATTTGGTTGCGGACGCTAAAGCGCTCACAGAATTGAAAATCATAGAAAAACCCTCCATTATCTCCCAACTCCCAGGGGGGTATGTATATAATGTTGATCAAACCACCGCTGATATCAATGTCAATACCGGCCAGTTACTCAAAAAACTACCTGGAATGGCCGTTGAACAAAATGGGGATCTATCCTTGCAGGGCAAGCCAATCTCCGTCTATATCGACGGAAAACCCACCCTGATGTCCGGTGCTGAGCTAACCCGATACCTGTCAACCCTCAACCTCCAGGACGTCAAAAACATTAAGGTGTTGCTGAACCCTCCGGCCAATTATGAGGGATCGGGTGGCAGTATTGTAGATATTACTATGAATAAGAATTTCCTGCATGGCATTTCTACCAGGGCCGATGCCAACGTGGCCACCCACGATAAATACGGAGCAGGCATCAGCATGACCTATAAAACTGCCATGTACACGGGTCGTTACTCAGTGACTTATGATCACTCCAACAGTTACTCCCATAGTGGGTATACCCAATTCAATAAAGGCGCGCCGGATTCTGCTGCCAATTACAGCTTTAACAGCAATATCAAAAATGAGCCAGGGAATAATGTCAACGTAACCCTGAACAATGATTTGTCCATCAGTAAGAGAAATACCCTGGGATTAACCTTTAAGTATAACTATTTCGACAATGGCCCCATGTACACCAATAGCACATTGGGTGTATCAGATAACAATGAGGTGTTACAACAGCAGCAGATTTTTAACCGCCAGGATCAGTCTCATTCCAATATCTACTTTATCGATCTGAACGACAGAACCATCTTGGGAAAAAAAGGAGCTTCTCTGACCATTGACACCTACTATTGGTTAAGAAATGCAGGCAGTTCCTATAATTATACCAATGATGTCATTGGTTATTACCCTCCCGGTGATCAGATTACCGAGGATGTACAGAACCAATCCACCCAGCAGCTTTCCATAAAAAGTGCTGGCGCAGCCTACGCTCAGCCCCTAAACAAATATATGACCCTACTGGCCGGGGGAAAGGTGAACTTATTCCTGATCGATGGAAGTTATTTAAATCAGATTTATGATGATAGCCTAAGCAAATTCCAAACAGACCCCACGCAGACATATGATTTGCGGTACCGCGAAAATGTCTATGCGGGCTATGTAAGTATGTATGGCACCGTTAAAAAGTTGCAATATTCGGCAGGCCTCAGGGGAGAACAAACCGACCTGGGGCTTACCACTACTCAGCCTGATTCGGCATTTAATAAGACGGATCACTTCTTTGACCTATTGCCTTCTGTAGGATTTACCTATACCTTATCCAAGCATTACAGCATCGGATTGTCCTTCGCCAGGCGGATATTCCGGGTATCCTATTCCCAATTGAATCCCATTGATTATAGGGTCGATCCCTCCACGGTGATGCAGGGAAATCCAGCCCTTACCCCATCGACTACGGATAACGTGAGCCTGACTTTTGGCTATCATCCCAATACCAAACATACTTATACCCTCACTGCTTCTTATCTACAGGAACACAACCCCTACACCTGGTTTACACTCCCGGACAGCACACCTACTACCTTTGTAGAAGAGCCTTTGAACTACCGGCAATGGGATTATATAACCGTTGGTTTGAACACCAGTCAAACCCTGACTAAATGGTTTAGCCTAACCGGAAACCTGCTGGCCACCCGCCAAATATACGATCTGGGCAACCTGAACCTTCCCAACCCACAGTCTGTTACCAGCTTCCGCGTTTCCCTTTCTGCCGACTTCACCTATTGGAAGAACGCTGTGTTCGAGATTTATGGGAACCTGAAAACCAAATCGACCACTCCATTTGGAACAGGGGCCAGTTACCATTATGTGGATCTGTCTACTTCGAAACGCTTTTTACATGACCTGCTCCTGGTGACACTCACCTGCAATGATGTTTTCAATATTAATGAGTCGAAGTATGAGAACAATTCTCCTTATTACAACAACGCAGGCTATCTCAAAAACGAAACCAGAATTGGGCGGCTTTCGGTTTCCTATACCTTGGGGAGATCCCGAAAAAACAGCATTAAAGACTATACCCCCCAGGAAGATACACGTTTTAAAAATTAAGATCTATGAATATCGCTATGCACTGCGCCAGAACGGCCTTTCTTTTAATCCTCATTCAAGCTTTACACATGCCTGATGCACATTCCCAAACCAGGTCGATTTCGGTAACCATAGCCGACAGCGCAACACGGAAACCCCTTGGTCAGTGCGAGATCCGTTTAAGCGCATTTTCAAATGGACAAGCACAGGGAATATCGAAGGACACCTTAACGAGTGCCGATGGCTCTGCTCATTTTCAGGTTACCAATCCCGGAACCTATGAGTTGGTTGCCCGTATGAAGGGCTATCGGCAGCGAAAGGCTTACGGCACCTTTGGAAACAATCAGAAGTCGGATTTCATACGTTTGAAAATATTCCTGGTCCCTATGAAGTAGGTATTAATGCTTCTAAAAGGTCCCGATACCAGGTTTTCGTATCTTGGTTGTAAAGGCTAAATTTCACGGTGAAATTGAAAAAGCCCCATGAAAAACCGCGCCGTTCTGCTTGCTCCCTTATATATTTGTAGTAACGTGCCTTAGAAGCAGTATCAGCATGATCACCTGCCCCAAACTCACCCAAAAAGACAGGGAGCTGGTGCTGCTTCGCCCAATCCGAAACCTGGTCCATCGTATGGACAATATCATTTGTTTCTTGCACACTCCCTGTCCAGGTAGTGCCAATCCATTCACGTGGTTTTCCGATGGGGAACCAGTCTTCCCCTTGCATCGTGAACCGGGTGGGATTATAATAATGAAAAGTCAGGATAAGGTAATCATCCTGGGGTAATTGTAAATTACCCAACCTATAGACGAGGTTATAAAAAGGAGCGCCAACAATAACCGGTCTTGTGGGGTTGGTCTCCCGGATAATAGCCAATGCATCCTTGAAATATTCGTTCCACACAGAATCAAGCTTATCATGCGGTTCAGCCATCACCTCAAACATGACCTGCTGGGGCTGGCGTTGATAATGCACCGACAACTGCTTCCAAAGGCTTAAAAACCTTTCTTTGTAAACCACAGGCTGCTTCATCAGTGATGTATCAATGTGATTATCCAGTATGATGGCCAAATGATTACTCAATGCCTCTTGGATAGCCCAGTCTACCCTGGCTAAAAATTCGTTATCTATGGTATAGGGAGCCTCTTTGGTCATCCTGGTCACCCATTGTACCGGTAGGCGGATTGCGGTAAAGCCCGCCTTTTTAATCAGGGTAAAATCACCGGCCTGGAGGGTATGTCCCCAATCTCCTTCCTTTGGCGCATCAAGCGTCAAAGCAATGTTTATGGTCCGGGACAGGTAACTGTTGGCCGTAAAAATATCGACTGTTGTTGACTTGCGCTTGTCCATAGCGCAAATCGAATACCCGGATGCCACAAGTACCAGCAGGATCAAAAGTTTAGGGCTATACATACGTCTAATATAATACAACAGACCAGTTCCGCAAAGCGGACGCCCATAGCACATGATAAGATCTTAAGGCCTCTCCTCAATATCCGGCGTCCTGTAGCGTTCTTCCGGCACGGTCCCCAGTTTGGAATCATGAAGTTGAGGCCCCAGCCCATAAAACTGTTGAAAGCTCATGATCAGTGGCCTCCATTTATCCGGATCAACACGGTTGGTAGATCCATCCATGAGGATAGCGCCTTCGAGATGAACCCGTAGGATCTTTAATTCCAGGCTTAAGATTCTTCCTCGTTGAACTTCACTTTCATTGGCTACCGGATGGATACCCATAAGTGCAGCTTCCATTTGCACCGGGCATTCAGCGACTAAGGGCGCATCCACCAAATCAGCAGGGAGCGGCTTCATTCCTGCAATGTCAAATTTATTGGGCTCGAAACGGTATCCCCTAAGCCGCTTGGCCTCCGGAACAGGATCGGAACCCGTTGTTAAAGCCAGTTTATTAACAGCCTCCACTTCACGGACCGAAGGCAGGTTGAGTGTACATTGCTTTGTTCTCAACAGGTTTTGCGCCGTTTTAGAATAAGCACTGATACCAATCATGCTTCTCCAGCCCAACCAAAAAACTGATGAAATCGGGGCCAGGTTGTGGGCGCCATCTTCATTGATGGTCCCAACAAGCACTACTGGCGTACCAAAGTATAAAATGGAAGGATCACTGATTGTATGCATATCTCTTCATTTAGAAGACAAAATTGCTTACAATCTATAGGGAAACAAACCCGAAACTTGCTGTAATGCGCAGGCGTTATTATTCGTCGCCTGACAGGCTACTGATATCTTTCCATACCAACCAATGCGCCGACAAATCCACTGCCCCATATTTCCTATAAAAATTCTGAGCCGGCGTGTTATCAGAAGCACAATTCACACAAACATTCAAAGCTGAGCGGCCCACAAACCATCCTGCCAAAAGCTTCAACAGCGTACCAGCGACCCCGGATCCCCTATGATCAGGCTAAACATCAATCCATTCCAATTCGCCCTTACAATCGAAGCGCTGGGTAAGATGACCACCAATCAAGCCAATCACCTGATCGCCAGAAACAGCCACATACATAATGAGGGGAGCCAGGGCATGTTGCGGATTCAACTCACCTTTCAAGTAACCTGTAATTCTTTTTATCCAATAGTCCTCCGTCCCCCAGGTCAAGGCCCTTAGCCGGGCCATGCTAGGGATATCTGATGCGGTGGCTATTCTATATATGACTTCAAGTACCGGCATCCAAGATCTTTTTCATCATGATATCCGTCTGCTCATCGTCCCCTACCAGGAATGTATGATTGTCGAAGGCAACAAAACCATTCTTTTCATAAAATCGGATGGCTCTGGCATTTTCTTCCCAGACCCCCAACCACACATATGTTTTTTGGAGAGACCGGGCCACATCTATCGCTTTTTCATAAAGTAGTTGCCCTACTCCTAAACCATGATAGGGTTTCAACACGTAAATTCTTTCTATCTCCAAACCCGCCTCCTCCCTCAGCTCCGTTTGAGCCTCCCCAATACTGAGCTTCAAATAGCCAATAACCGAACTACCTTCCCAGGCCATAAAAAACAAGCAATCTGAATTGTCCAACTCGGAGACCACCTGCCTTTCATTGAAAGTCCCCTCCAAATATTTATTCATATCCGCTTCCGTATTGTGCCGCGCAAAGGTCTCATAGAAGGTTTGCCTGCCGATTAACTGCAAGGCAGCCCTATCGTCCATGGTCGCTTTCCGTACATCTACTTGCATCATAAGTGCAAGATACAGCAAGATCAAACTTTATTAATTGAATACATATTTCCACCGTTCCCATTAAACCCAATCTCCCTGACGACATTACGGGTATCCTTGTCGATCCAGACATAGCCCCAATATTTCCCGTTTACATAACGGAGCACCCGACAACTTACACGTCCTGTCCCTGCCATTAAAATATCATCAAAGGCATATTCCACCGTTACCAAACTAAACCCATGGGGTACATCTTTATTGAAATTAGTCATCTGGTATACCACACCCTTTTGCAGGTCCAGGTAGGGATAGAGGTATTCAATCATGTTATCTTCCACATAGCCGGATTTCAAAGAAAAAGAGCGAGTACCTGTGGCCAAACCATTTTTATATTTATCCACTGTAGCCACTGTATCCCCAAAATTCATGACATAATATACCTGCTGCTTATTATGCATCTCGTGCATATTGATGGGCTTAAAGGAGAGGTCGGTCACAGAAGTATCTTCCATAAAATAACCAATAGCCACCTGTCTGGAACGGGCAAAGGTGATTATACCATGGTCACGATCCACGGTAATCACCTGATCGTTTATCCACTCAGAGGTGACATTCCCCAGGCTGTCTGTGGCAAATCCCTTGAAATAGTTGTGTGAAGAAGTAATCAAATCATTGCGCAGTTCCTTACTGCCGATGGTAATCTGTTTTTGAGCCTGAGCTGTCATGATCCACATCAAAGGGCCTAGGAATAGTAATCTTTTCATGTAAATAACTTAATTATTAGCAAAGATTACTACCTGATACCTTATCGGTATCCAAAACCATATCAAAGTTATGTTCCCCAAATGAATGGCAGGACAACCGGATAACCGGTCTAGGAAAACCATCGTAGTTCTCAAGAAACCAGGAACTTCTTCATCAACACCATAAAAATATTTGACGTTGAGCCCTGGCAGGTTTAGTAGGTTGCTATCGTGACATTGATTGCATTGCTTTCTAATCTTGAAATCTGAGCCTTTTGGACACCCACGAGCTTCCCTAGCTCCTCCTGAGTTAAATTCCTCTGCTTTCTGGTTTCTTTTATCACCTTACCAATCAGATCAGCCTGGAGTTCATATTCGAAGTTATCCCTATGGAGGGTCCCTACTTTACCAATAAGTTGATCCTGAACTTCATTTAAAGTGTACTTGTTCATTTTTCCCCTTTTTGCTCTTGGTAGAATCAAAATATTTCATCCTGAATAACTCAACTCTAAGTATCTCATTATCAGGCACCCTGCTTCTTTTCTTCCTAAACCCATGGGTAGCAACTATCGTCGTATGCTTGCTATCTGTTTTATCCCAAAAAGCCAGAAATAGTGCTGAATCATTTATAGCTTGGGCCTTTCGAATATTATATAATATTTTTTCAGAATGCTTATTATCCAGGCGCTTCAAAAATGATGGCATTTTATATCCAAACTCCTAATTCTACCCCAATTATGATAAAAGGTATGGCAATTTCGGACCTTTGCAATAACGTTGCAAAGTAACCATAGTCCATTCATGCTCAGAAAGCAATCGAAGCTCATAGCCATTATATTACTTTTGGTGTTCGGCCAGAAGGTAGGCTTGCGCCTATGGATGCACCATTGGCTTCATGAGGACAAAACAGTTGCGGCCAAATCATCTCCCGCTTCATCAACACAATGGCGCACCAGTTGCGATTGCTTTGATGACGCTATGATGCCTATGGAAGGCGCCTCAACATTTACGTTGACCCTTCCCTTACCCACCTATACTTTAGGTATAGTCGCCTATCTTCCCGGTATCCCTACCGTAGAGAAGGTATTTGAAGCCCGTCGGGGACCTCCTGCCCAATGCTAGGCTGAGCGGAGACTGAAACGCCGGCCTGCCGAGACCAGGATCAAACCAGGGCGCTGAAAGCGGTCCGCATTTCCTACTAGAATGCTTTCCCCAATTTTTAAGTGAACGAATTGCTATGCTTCCGAAACCGGAGAGAGCTATTTGTTATTTTCCATTGATTAAGAAAACCGGATCATGAATCCTAAGCCATCATTATTGTTCTCCTTGATTGTATTATTCGTAATGGGCACCCATACCTTATGGGCGTCCAATGGAACGGAACTAAAGCTATTGCTGTCTGGTACCATCACCGATAAATCCACAGGCAAACCCATAGCCGGAGCCTCGATATACGTACCTGACCTCAAATTGGGCGCTGTTTCCAACGACAGCGGCAGATACGCCATACATGCCCTTATGAAGGGAACCCACCTGGTAGAAATCAGTTTTACAGGCTATGCAACGGTTTACCAGAATGTAGATTTTGACAGGACCACCTCCCTGGATGCGCAACTGGCCATTTCTGCCGTTGAGAATGAAGAAGTAGTGGTTACCGGCGTCAGTAAAGCTACGCAGCTCAAACGTACACCTATTCCAATCATAGCCGTCAATAAGGACTTCTTGCAGGAACACGCAGCCTCCACCAATATCATAGACGCGGTGGCCAACCTGCCGGGTATAAGTGCAGTGACTACAGGGCCCAATGTCTCCAAACCCTTTATCCACGGATTAGGATATAACAGGGTGGTGACCGCTGAAGACGGTATCCGCCAGGAAGGGCAGCAATGGGGAGATGAACATGGAATTGAAGTGGATCAGAACTCCATCGACCGTGTAGAAATTATCAAAGGTCCCGCCAGTTTGAGTTATGGATCTGATGCCATTGGAGGGGTTGTAAACCTGATGACACCCCCACCCGTAGCCAATGGAAAGATCCTGGGATACGTAAGCGGTCTATATGGAACCAACAATGGATTAATCAATAGTTCTTTAAGGATACAAGGAAACGAGAATGGATTGGTTTGGGGGGCACAGGCTTCCCAGAAAGCATCTAAGGATTACGAGAACCAAAAAGATGGACGCAACTGGGCCACCAACTTCAATGAAAAGGACGCCAGGGGTATGATCGGGATTCAAAAGTCCTGGGGCTACTCTTACCTTAACGCCTCCCTTTTCGATGACCTACAGGCCATTCCCGATGGAAGCAGGGACTCAGCCACCCGGAAGTTCACCTATCAGATTACAGACGCCGATACGGTTCGTCCCATCGTACCGGAATCCATGTTGAACGCCTATTCCCTGCCTACCCTGCACCAACACGTGCAACTATACAGGGCTTATGACGTGAGCAGTATATCTGTTGGAGGTGGAACGTTGGTAGTTGACCTGGGCTGGCAATACAGCCACCGCAGAGAGTATACCCACCCTACAGCAGCAGACGTCCCTGGCCTGAACCTGGAGCTGCATACCTACACCTATGACGTGAAGTACAATTTCAATGTTGGAAACGGCTATGAAACCAGCATAGGCGTTAACGGCATGTATCAGAACAACGCCTTAGGATATAGTACAGACTTCCCTATTCCAGCCTACCATCAATTTGATATAGGTGGCTTTCTTGTGGAGAAAAAAACATTTGGCAAGCTAGACCTGCTGGGCGGTGTTCGCTACGACACGCGTTCCTTCTCTGGCAAAGCCGCTTACATCGATACCAGCGTCCAATACTATCCTGTCCTGTATACGGGAGGCAACCCGGATAATACCGCTAACGTGGTTCAGCAATTCCCTGCCTTAAACAAAACCTTCTCCGGATTAACGGGCAGCTTGGGGGCCACCTACAACTTCAACAGTCATTACCTGGTTAAAGCCAATATAGCAAGGGGCTACAGAGCGCCCAGCATTGCCGAGCTTTCTGCCAATGGTCCTGATCCAGGATCTCAGATTTACCACGTGGGCAATAGTGATTTTCAACCGGAATTTAGTGTACAGGGAGACGTAGGAGCTGCTGTAACCTACCCCTTCCTTTCGGGTAGTGTAAGCTTGTTTGACAACAATATTCAGCATTACATCTTCCAGGAACAAATTCTGGACGCCAATGGCAATCCGGAAAGGGTGAACCCGGATGGATCGCCCAATCCCAACGGAGAGTATACCAAATTTACCTACGTTCAAAGCAAAGCCCGCATTGACGGAGCCGAGTTCTACCTGGACATACATCCCCTACGTTGGTTGCATTTTGAAAACGCCCTTACCCTCACGTATGGTACTAATCTCATAGACAATGGACATGCTCCGGACAGCCTGAAGTATCTGCCTTTCATACCACCACTGCACACGCATTCAGAGCTGAAAGGCACCTATGATAAGGGTTTTGGCCGCTTTAAGAATGGATATGCCTATATCGGATTTGACCATTTCAATGCCCAGAACCGCTTTTTTGCCGCCTACGGTACGGAAACATTTACACCAGGATATAACCTGCTGAGCGCAGGATTCGGTGTAAATCTGGTGAATGCCACCGGCAAAAAGATCGTCCAGCTATTCATAGAAGGAACCAACCTGGCCAATATCAATTATCAATCCAACATGAGCCGGTTGAAGTACTTCGACAATCCGGTAGTTCCGCCTGGAATCCAGCCTGGCATGTTCAATATGGGAAGGAATATTTCCTTTAAGGTATTGGTGCCGTTCGACCTTTCACCCAAAGAAAAGGCCGCCGGCAGCGTAGGTTCTTAAGCCCTGATGAAGGGTATCTGAAGATTGGTGGGCTTAACCCTCCTGGGCCACCTTATGAAGAAGGTCCAGGAAACCAGCGTGAAAAGGCGTTACCTCAGGAACCGACTTCGTATTAATCACCGGTAAGGCCAATCAGAAGGTGGATTTGGGCTACACAGTAAAGTCCGTCAGCCAAGCATTGGGCATCACCGACACCGGCGCCGTATTGGTCCGCCCGGACGGGTTTGTAGCATGGAGAAGCAGCACAGACGCAGAAGCCAGTACTTTAATAAAAGCCTTGCAAAAAGTATTAGGAACAGGCGGTGACCCTATACCAGATCGGTCCAGGGTCACCCGCTTCCATCATTAATCCACTTTCAAGCTATTCACCGGATTTTTAAGGGCTGCCTTTACCGACATAAAGCCCACCGTACATAAGGTAATAAAGATAATGGACAGGCCTGATACCAGGAAGATGTCCACACCTACGGCTATCCTGTAAGCAAACCCGCTTAGCCAGCTTTGAGCGATCCACCAGGACAAGGGAAAAGCAATCAGTATAGCTATCACCACCAGCTTCAGGAAATCCTGGCTCAACAACAGGACGACCCCTCCAACAGAAGCACCCAGCACCTTACGTATGCCGATTTCTTTGCTCCGGCGTTGGGCTGTGAAGGCAGCCAGTCCAAACAAACCCAGGCAGGAAATCAGGATGGCCAATCCCGCAAAATACCGGGACAATATAGATACCCTTTGTTCTGCGGCATACATGGCTTGATAATCCGCATCCAGGAACCGGTACGAGAAAGTGAAACCCGGATTGTATTGCTGATACAACTGGGTCAGGGATTGTATGGCAGCCTTCTCCTTGCCCGCTTGAAGTTTAACCATGAATTGATAGGTATCATCAGGGGCTAATCGGAAAAATAAAGGTTTTACTTTTTCATGTAGAGACTGGAAATGGAAGTCTTTCACCACCCCTAATATGGTCACGGCGCCATCCCACAATATGACCCTTTGCCCCACCGGGTTTTTAAGGCCCATATAGTGGATGGCAGCTTCATTGAAAATGATACCTGCGGTGTCCGAAGGGAAGTCCTGGGAAAAAACCCTGCCCTCCTTCATGGTCACACCCAAGGTTTCAATCATGTGCAGCCCCACGCTTATATTTTCAAATTCTGTCCTGTCTTTGGGATCGCGCCCGGGCCAGGATACCCCATAGGTTCCACTGGCATGACCAGTCAGGTTGGAGCCGATGGAAGAAGCCCCTGCCACACCTGGCACATTGCGCACTGCCTGCAAAAACACTTCTGCTTTTTTTACGTCATTCAATTGCCCTTCTTTATAGAATACGAGCATATGATCCTTGTCATAACCCAGGTTCAATGTCTGGACATAATGAATTTGCCTGTACACCACCATCACCGAAACGATCAGGATCACCGAAAGTGCAAACTGAAAAATCACCAATCCTTTGCGTACAAATAATTCACTGACCGAATTTTTGACCTTCCCTTTTAACACCAGGGCCGGTTTAAATCCAGATAGATACAAGGCTGGATAGGACCCGGCTACCAATCCTGTAAAAAGGGTTATCCCAAGTACAGATAGCATAAGGACAAGATCAGGATGAGAGAGACTTAGCTGCTTATTGGTAATGTCATTAAAGTAGGGCATCATGAACATGGCCAGCACCAAAGCCACCAATAATGCGGCAAAAGCCATTAGCATAGATTCGCCAAAGTATTGCAGGACAAGCATGCCCCTGGCGGCGCCGATTGTCTTTTTAATGCCTACTTCTTTAGCCCTGCCCGCTGCTTTAGCCGTTGACAGGTTCATGAAGTTGATACAGGCAATCACCAGTATGAAAATGGCAATCAGAGAAAACAAATGAACATATTCTATTCTTCCGCCAACGGGTTTTCCGTCCTGGTACCTTCCATGCAGGTAATAATCCGTGTACTTAACCAGAAAGGGCGTACGGTAGGTGATTGCATTGTTCGTTTTTTGCTTGACATAACCCGCAATCTTGGCGTTGAACTGAGCCACATTGGAACCAGGCTTCAACATCAGATAAGTACGGCAACTGGTATTCCCCCAATCATTCATCCCTGAGTACTTATCAAACAATATTTGCATGGGGAGGACAAAATCGAATTTATCCGAAGAAGCGGTGCCAGGATCCTTGTAAACGCCTGTTACCTTATAGGTTTGGTCATGTTGATACTGCACCATCTTTCCCATGGCGTTTTCCGGAGCACCAAACAGCTTCTCTGCGGTGAGGTCTGACAAGACAATGGAAGATTTATCCGGAAGTACCTGGTCCGCATTTCCCTGGATCAGGTCATAAGAAAACATCTTGAAAAAAGCATCTCCTGCATATTTCCCGGTAACCTTTATGTTCTTATCCCCCCCTACGGTTAGCGTACCCGGATCTGATTCATCCGCAGCGATCGCATACGCTACCTCAGGGAAATCCTTCTTAAAAGAAGCAGCCTCAGGTCCTGAACTGCTTTGTGCCGTCCATATGCCCGAAGACTGTACCCTATTCTCCATTACCTCATATAACCTATCCTTATTATTGAGAAACTGATCCACATTCATTTCATCCCTTACCCATACATAGATCAGTAATGCGCAAGCCATACCAGTGGACAAGCCTAATAAATTGAGCAAAGTAAACTGCCGGTCCTTCAACAAGTGGCGAAAGGGAAGCTTCCAATATTTTTTCAGCATATGTAATGAATTGTCCTCCTTATCACAAAGACCCTGCCTTTTTCATAAACCATTGTAATTCATTTATTTAAACGCGATTTAGGTACTAAAACTGTCCGCAATCGAACGGGAACTGTTCGAATCAATGTCAGAACTATTCTCAAGACCACTATTATGGCACGTACTTGGCTATTTGAGAAATAATATATTATATTTAGAATATGAGATCTCGCGATACAAGTCTCCTTTATTGTTTGTTGGGCATTTATGCCCTCATGGTTAGCTGGTATTATAACCACAACTTTATCCTGCTTATCATCCACTTTATCTTTTGGCCCGTATATCTGATATATGAATTGCTGGTGGGTCATTTTGCCAATGGTATGTGGAAGACTATACCTCTTTCTTACTTCAAGTAGCGTAGTTATACTTATATACTTTAAGCACAAACACTTATCCAGTGTTCACCAACTACTGAACTTTCATTAAATATGATTAACATAGTTGCACAAGCCGTTTGATCGGAATAATTTTCCGGTTAAACTGCATTTCTATGAATAAAATACTATCGGTGGGCCTCGCAGCGCTTATTGTGGGGGCCTTCTTTTTTTCATGTACCAAAACAGGAGATGCCGGTCCACAGGGGCCACAGGGCGCCACGGGTGCAACAGGCGCCCAAGGTCCTGTTGGACCTGCCGGATCCAATGGAAGTACTATTCTTAGTGGGACAACAGCCCCCTCTGCTGCTATTGGTGACACCGGGGACTTTTACCTTGACTTAAGCAACGATTATCTATATGGACCTAAAACAGCAGACGGCTGGGTATCATCCATTAGCCTGAAAGGGGCTACCGGGGCAACGGGTGCTACTGGCGCTACCGGCCCGCAGGGTGCGACAGGTGCTACGGGAGCGACAGGTGCAACGGGTGCTACTGGCGCAACGGGTAAAGCGGGCTCTCAGATATACGCTGGTTCCGGAACACCAGCTTCTACCTTAGGCAATGTAGGCGACTACTATCTGGAGACCTCCAATTATAAATTATATGGTCCTAAAACATCGGCTGGCTGGGGTACACCCTTATCCCTACAAGGGCCACAGGGACCACAGGGTGCAACCGGCGCTACAGGAGCTACGGGCGCAACCGGCGCAAAGGGTGCAACCGGCGCTACAGGAGCTACGGGTGCGACAGGTGCAACCGGTCCTGAAGGCAACGCCAACGTCATCCTGGACACCTTCACCGTAGGAGCCAGCGCCGATTGGATATATAATTCCCAATACTCTTTTGAAACCTCGCCAGGTAGCTATGTCGAATACTTTACCCGCTATTACGATGTAATGCTTACTCAGCTTACGCAAAGCTTTCTCAACACGGGTCTGGTGCTGATTTATATTAACCCCAACCCATTAGCCAATCCGAATCAATGGACCTTGATGCCCTATAATTTCGAAGACGGATCAGGTCAGTTTGACTATGTAATAGCTTACCAGGCTTACGTAGGGAAAATTGAGCTGGATTATTTCTTCCAGCAGGTTGCTCAAAACCCAACCTTACCTACCTTATCCAGTTATGACATCCCCATTTACTCCTTCAAGATTTTCCTGGTCCCTGCCAGCACTGTTTTAAGCATGAAACAACATGAGGTAGATTTTAATGACTTCAATGCAGTCAATGCGTTTACCGGAGCCTCCTTATACGACAAGAATAAAGTTACCGTGGTCAGCCCGCGCTAAGTGGTCAGCCCGACCTAACCTTCAACCCATGCAACCACAAAGGCCGCCCCATTTGGGACGGCCTTTTAATTATGGCCCTTAGGGCAGCGCGGCTATGCCGCACTTACTTTTTGACAACCAGACAAGTTGAAGCCATCTTTTACTGCAAAATTTTACGTACCTTAAGCAAAGAAATTTCCGATCCATGCGCACTCCACCTGGAGTATATATAGGGGTTTTGATACTGGGCAGTTTGATGATTTCCTGCTCCAGAGGAACCCTATACCGGGAACCACCCATCCAACCTACTGCTAATTCCGATCAGGTGCTGGTAGGCGATTATTCCCAAAATCCAAATCTGGCCTTTTATGGGGGAACAGGTTCCCCAGTCCTGATTGGAGATACCGGTGATTATTACCTGGACCTGAAAGCCGGCAATTTATACGGCCCATTCAATGCCAACGGTTGGGGGCCCGGCACACCACTCAAACATGACACCAGCGTGAGTCATATCTATTCCGGTCCCAATCTCCCACCACCAGTAGTTGGCCATTCAGGAGACTTCTACCTGGATTTATGGCTATTCCAACTGTATGGACCCAAAACAGATTCAGCTGGTTGGGGCAACCCCATCTCATTGAACAACTAGCCGCTGATCCCATACAAAAATTTCGATTGTTCGAATTCACTTATATTGCGAGCCGCCCGTTGGGCTAACGTAATAACCATTTTAACGCGACCATATGAACAGCAAAAGCATCGGCATCGCAGCCCTATTATTGGTTTCATCTACCACCCTGTTTGCCCAAGCCAAACCCGAAGACACAGAGATCTGGAGCCCGGAGCCCAAAGTAGTAACCCCTGGAAAGACCAATACGGATCCTCCCAGCGACGCCATTATTTTGTTCAACGGCACAGACGAGCATGAGTGGGTGAATGTAAAAGACACCAACTCCACCGCCGCCTGGAAACTGCACGATGGCATCTTAACCGTCGATAAAGCAGTTGGAGATATTGAAACCAAACGCAGATTCACCAATTATCAGTTGCATATTGAATGGCGTATTCCTTCAGACATTACCGGTTCCGGACAAGCCCGGGGAAACAGTGGTGTTTTCCTGGCCTCCCCCGGAGACGGAGATGAAGGATATGAACTACAGGTTTTGGATAATTACAACAACAAAACCTATGTAAACGGACAGGCAGGCAGTATCTATAAACAAAACCCTCCCTTAGTCAATGCCAATAAGAAACCCGGAGAATGGCAGAGCTACGATGTAATCTGGACCGCCCCTACATTCAACGCCGATGGAAGCCTGGCAACAGCCGCCAGGGTAACGGTACTCTTCAATGGGGTACTGGTACAGAACAATTTCAGTCTCCTGGGCCCCACCCTCTATATTGGAAAACCAGCGTACAAAGCTCATGGAGCCAGCCCCATTAAATTACAGGCCCATGGGGATAAAAGCGAGCCCGTCAGCTACCGTAATATCTGGGTACGTCCCTTGTAATAAAAACGCGCCACCCAGCTATGGCGAGTCCCTGTTATACATACACGCCGTTAATAGGCGCAGCCTTCCTTAAAATTGAGCAATTCCAAAAAATACCTGACCCATCCAAGGCTTGCGCCAGTCCTGCTTTGGATGGGCTTTTTTTGCTGCCTGGGTAACCTTAGCCAACCCGCCTTGGCTCAGGAAGGCCTTACCTCCGGAGGCCCCTTAAAGCCTGAGCAAGCCATCATGGACATAAGGCATTACACCATAGACCTGAAGGTAGATACCCAGGCGCACAGCATCAGAGGTTTTACGACCATTGACCTGATCCTGTCCCAGGTCACTCCCGTGCTGGTATTTGATTTGATGGACTCTTTCCATATACATTCCGTACAGGTTAATGGAACAGAGGAGCCTTATACGTATGCCAGCAAACTCCTCACGATCACTCCCCATACCCCCACCGAAAAGGGACGCATTTCCGTGAAGGTAGCCTACGATGGCAAACCCCATATAGCCCTGCACCCACCCTGGGAAGACGGATTCATATGGTCCAAAGACTCCAGTGGGTACGCATGGATAGCCATTACCGCCGAAGGAACAGGAGGCAAGCTATATTTTCCCTGCAAGGACCATCCATCGGACGAGCCCAATGAAGGCGTAGACATGTACATCACCGTTCCCCAGGATCTGTCTGTAGCAGGTCCTGGTCTGCTCAAAGACTTAACCCGCCAGGGTGATCAGGCCACCTTTCACTGGTGTACCCAATACCCCATCAACAATTACAGCATTATTTTCAACGTAGGCCGCTTCAAGGTATTCACCAAGGAATACACGACCATAGATGGACACCAGGTGCCGATGCAGTTTTACGTACTGGAGGAACATGCAGACAAGGCTCCTCATCACCTGGAGATCCTCGAAAAGACCGCCAGGGAGCAGGAAAAATATTTTGGCGAGTACCCTTGGGTCAAAGAAAAGATTGGCATAGTCGAGACCCCGCATTTAGGCATGGAACACCAAACCATGAACGCTTATGGTAATAAGTTCCATTACATTCAGGTAGGCGGACAAGACTACGATGACCTTATGCACCACGAATTCGGTCACGAATGGTGGGGCAATAAAATCACCGCCAAAGACTGGGCAGACTACTGGATACACGAAGGCATATGCACATTTGGAGACGCCCTATACATCAGGGAATACGAAGGGGAAGGAGCTTACAACGACTATTTTAAGCACATAGCCGGCGCCGTTACCAATCAATACCCCATTATCCGGGGTAAAGACATTGACGAAGAAAGCGCCTACCAGCCGGATATATATGGGAAAGGTGCATTTTTCATGCATACCTTGAGGTTTGTTATAGGAGACAGCTTGTTTTTCCCTATACTCAAAGGCTTCGCCACAGACACGAATTACACCTATGATCACCTTGTTTGCACAGATGACGTGCAGACTTACTTTTCCCAGCGCAGCGGCATTGACTTAAAACCCTTGTTCGATCTATATCTCAGGACTACAGATCTCTTAAACATCAGCCTGACCAAACTATCCGGCCATCAATGGGCCGTTCACCTGGCGAATCTGTCCATGGCCCTACCCATGGAAATCACCACCAGCGCCGGCACACAGTTATACCAGTTGGGCCATACAGATCTTGTCCTGACCTCCAGGAAAATGCCTGTCATAGACCCCCATGTTTTTTACCTGACAAAAATCATCCAGCCCGGCCATTAAACCCCGCCTGTGTTTAGTGTGCCTTAGCCCAGAGATTGGTTTTTCTGAGGATATAATACACAATGACGATATAGAATACCAGGGCAAGGAGTATGAACAAGAAACTGATGGCAGGATGAATGAAACTGAATACGGCCGCAAGGGCATAACAGATCGGCCCTACAGCAGCCAGCCACATCGAATTCCTGTAGGCCTGCCTGGTCAGGTCTTCTTCCTTATACTCCGGGTTTTTATAAATAAACCTGAGCAACCAAAAGTGTTGGCTCCCGCACACCAGCAACACTAAACTATAGAGCAGTATGGCCGTTGGGAAGAATGGATGAGCAGCCAGTATAGAGGTAGGAAAAGGAATAAAGGCAACCGACATCAGGTAGAAAATGTTCGACCATAAGATAATATGATCCACTTTTTTGATGAAGTGAAAGATCCGGTGATGGGCTACCCAAAATACACCCACTACTAGAAAGGAAAAAACAAAGGCCAGTATATTGGGCGCCACATGCTTTATCGAGTCCACCAATTCCTGATTGCTCCCCACTTGGGAAGGGATCTTAATATCCAATACCAACAAGGTTATGGAGATGGAAAAAACACCGTCTGAAAATGCTTCCAGTCTGCTTCTGGTCATAAGACCAAGATAGCAAAAAGATTTGTCACGCCAGCGGCCCTACCCTCATAGGGTAATCCGCTTTCCCTCTTTGGCCGAACGCCTGGCGGCATCCAGGATCTTCACGACAATCAAGTTAATGGGCAAACTGGATAAATCGTTAGCTGGCTTAATTTTTCCATGCAATACGTCGGCCAGATAAGTCAGGTTATCTGTATAATCAGGGGTACTCACGGCTATATCGTTGTATACCGCATTGTCTCCTTTTCTTTCCTGTAGGCGACTGGGGTTGAGGGCATGCAGATAACCCATTTCCCCAAAGACTTCCCAGTCCTTTATGCTGAAAGGCCAATTCCAGGAAGCTTCGATAACGCCTACAGCCTTGGGGTATTCTAATATAATGGTCGCATCGTCATCCACATTGGGATACATCTCAGGCTTATAATGACGCGTGACGGCCGTAACCGCAATGGGCGCTTGTCCATCCATCAACCAAGTCATCAGATTGGCACCATAACAGCCAAAATCCACTACGGCGCCTCCACCATTTTTCACCGGGTCCGTCAGCCATTTCAGAAAATCGGGGCTACAGCCAATCTCCTTAGGCCCCTGATGCCCGTCGTGTACTACCATTTTCCGTACGCCACCTATAGTCATAGAATCCTTTACCATACGATAGATCTGCTGATTGGTAGGATACCAGGTTGTTTCATAATTGGTCAGTACCTGAATATGATAACGCTGAGCCAGTTCATTGATTTTATCCGCCTGAGCTGAGTTGACAGCCAGCGGTTTTTCTACCATCACCGAAACCCCTGCGGGTGCACAGGCCTCCACTACCGATAAATGGTCCACGATGGGGTTGTAAGCCAATACGGCCTCCGGCTTCACATGAGCCAGCATGGCTGATACGCTGGGGAAAAATAAGCTATCCGCCAACCCATACCTTCTCTTATACTTGGCAATCAAGGCCGTATCCGTTTCAGCAATGCCCAGGATATGTACCCTTCCTTTTTTGTATTGCTCCATCAGTCCATATACATGGTCATGATTAAGACCAGCAACACCAACATTGAGAACAGATTGGGAACGGACTGTAAAGGCTACCAACAGCAATAGCAACCAAACGCTTTGTTTCATGTGACTAATGTAGCCATTTGAGGTGGTCTCTCCAGGCTCATTTTTCGGTTAGCCTTGAAATACCGGTTAATTTTCTTTATTATTAAAACAAAAACGCCCATGCGACTACTACCGTGTTTACTCGCGTTTGTTTCCCTCTCGGTCGCTCTCCACGAACCCGTTGTTCCATCACCTGGCCCACCCGTTGTTCCATCACCTGGCGCACCCTTTGTCCCATCACTTGGCGCACCCTTTGTCCCATCGCTTGGCGCACCCGGTCAGTCGTATTCCGACACCACTCAATCCCACCCCGGCGTTTTTTCCAATCAGACCGATGTAGGTCCTGTCCTTCACCCAGGATCTACTTCTTACGACAGCGAGAATCAAACGTATAGATTGACCGGTTCCGGTTCCAACATATGGTTCAAACGCGACGAGTTCCACTATACATACACCAAGATTAAAGGAGACTTTATACTCCAGGCCAGAGGACATTTGGTAGGCAAAGGAATCGAAGCCCACCGGAAATTCGGTTGGATGGTTCGCAGCTCTCTGGACACCAGCTCACCTATGATAGCCGCCGTGGTCCATGGAGATGGCCTAACCTCCCTTCAATTTCGCAGGGAGACCGGTATGAACGTAGAAGAAGACCGCTCTTCAATGACGCACGCGGACATCATCCAACTCGAACGCAGGGGCAATCGGTATATCATGTCCGTAGCCTCTGATGGAGGACCCTTTGTCCTTAGCGAACAAGACAGCCTCAACCTAGGAGATGAAGTTTATATCGGACTATTTATATGCTCCCACAACAAGGACGTCAGTGAAAAGGTAGACTTCGACAACGTGCGCATTATCAAACCTGTCAGCCCCAATTGGGTGCCTTACAAAGATTATATTGGTAGCAATATAGAGATTCTGGACATCAAGAGCAGGCGCAGGAAAGTTATTTTCCACGCCCCCAACTCCCTCCAGGCACCCAACTGGACACCAGACAACCAATGGCTGATCTATAACAGCGAAGGACATCTCTACAAATTGGATCTGACCAACAACCAATCCCAGCTCTTTCCTACCGGTGCCGTAACAGCCAACAATAACGATCATGTACTTTCATTCGGAGGAAAAAAGATTGCCCTGAGCAGTTCCTTGCCCAACAGTTCAACCTCTCTCGTTTGGACCATGCCTATGGACGGCGCCGAACCCAAGCAACTCACACCCACTGGCCCTTCCTATGCCCATGGCTGGTCTCCTGATGGGAAAACCATTGTATTCACCGGACAACGCAATGGCGATTTTGACATCTACAGCATCCCTTCTCCCGGAGGCCCCGAAACCCGCCTAACCAACACCCCTGGCCTGGATGACGGCCCCGAATATAGCCCCGACGGGAAATGGATTTATTTCAATTCCGTCCGCAGCGGCAACATGCAAATCTGGCGCATGCATCCCGATGGAACCCATACCGAACAGATTACCCACGACACCCTCAACAACTGGTTTCCCCATGTATCCCCCGACAATAAATGGATCGTGTATATTTCTTTTCTGCCCTCAGAAACCAAGCCCGATGACCACCCCTTTTATCGTCATGTATACCTGATGATCATGCCCGTTCTTCCAAGCAGAGATACACTCATTGCCTCGCGTTTCATCGACCCGCCCGGCCCACTCGTGCTTGCTTATGTATATGGCGGTCAGGGCACTATCAATACCCCTTCCTGGTCCCCGGATAGTAAGCATATTGCCTTTGTCAGTAATTCAGGCGATATAACCAAGCCATAAGGAGGCGTCGGAGGGGACGCCTCTTTTCGACCGACGCCTCCTTTCGACCGACACGGCCCGGCCAATTATTCTTTAAATTTTCATCGGAATTTCGCCAATGGTTCCCTATCTTTGCACCCCGCAGCAAAAGGGTAACCCTTTGCTACACGGCTCGGGATGTAGCGTAGTCCGGTCATCGCGCCTGGTTTGGGACCAGGAGGTCGCAAGTTCGAATCTTGCCATCCCGACTATAATTCAAAACCCGCCTTCGTGGCGGGTTTTATTTTTAATCACAATCAATATAAAAAATATCGAATCCAAAATCGTTGATTTTGAATTCGAATCCTGCCATCCTTTTTCGTATTTCTCTTTTTAGTCCAATACCGGATCAAGTCAAATTTTTGGGGGGAAGGTTGTAATTAAGCATAGAGTTTTGTCAGTCTGAATAAGAAGAAATTGATATCCCTAACCCCTCTGGCGGAAGCCCTGAAGCCTTTTATTTTAGCATTAAAGGATTCCGCTGAAGCATTGGTGCTTCTATTTGTGAAGAAGTTCAAAATAGCCAGATAGTGTGACTCTATTGATCTGGCGACGGTCCTGAAGGAATCTATAGCGGTATCT
>CAJCIQ010000250.1 GCA_903970475.1 Beijerinckiaceae bacterium | reverse complement strand
GAACCGCCGGTGACGAAGAACGCTTGCGCCTGCATATAGGCGCCGTCGTCGTCAATAATTTCCCCAATTATCTCTACGGGCTGACCCAAGCCTACGCACAAGGTTCGGGGGTGGATTTCAGCTTGCTCCAGCCCTTGGTGGCAGAAACAGCCAGGCGTCTTCAAGACTATGCACCCTTTGACGTGCAGACAGGTCCGGGAGCCAGGGGAGATGAAGCCACCATCCGCATGCACCTGGTCGAGCTGGAGGCTTTCCCGGAATTACAGCATTGGTATGCCTTGTTTTCCGAAGCGATACTCCGACACTTTAAGGGGAAGTCCGTCAATTTTACTTCAGGGGCTGAATAATATCGGTCTGCACTTTATAGGGATCTTTTTCCACCCCCGGATCCCCGATGTACACTTCATAGGGAGGGGCCAGGGCCGTTTTCCCATGCGACTGCAGCCAATCCTTGATGGCTTTATAGGCTGCCCCATCCAAGGAATAGGGGCCGAAGTAGTGGGCGACAAGGGCAGGCCCCGCTTGCATTTGGCGGACCTTGATCCTGCCTGTAGTTGCCCTGGGCGCTTTGTCCACGGGTAGTCCTGCTTCAAAGGTCAGGGGAAATTGATCACCACTGTACCAAGCCATGGGCGCTCCGGCCATCTTGAGGTTTTCCTTATGGATGAATCCCCCAATTTCTTCTCCGTATATTTTGGCAAGTTTCTTAGGGATATCGCTACCTGAGTCGGCCTTATCAGCAATATACAAAACGACCCCGGCCGTGGTTTGGATAGTATCCAATGTATAGGTACCCATTCGGGGCGACTTGCTGCGCTCGGCCAGGGCTGACAAGCTATCCAGTCCTTGTTCGAAGTCGGGACCCACCATTTTATCCATGAACAGGCCCATGTATTTGCCCATCATCGAATAGAAGGGATTGGACCCCGTCATTTTAGCATCCATATACCAATTAACCAGGGTGCCGGTGTCCCTGGGGGAAAGCGTCCACCCACCTAGGGTGGCAGGCATGTCTCCAAATTGCAAAGAAGTCAGCACCTGCCTGTCGGGCTCACTACCGGTGATGGTCAGGGTTCCGGCTCCGACCTTTTTGTTGGCGCTGCTCCAGGAATAACTGGCCCCTGGTCCTTCCGTAAGGGAGCCATAAGTTTTTTGCATCTGGGGATCGATCCGGTTCCAGGGCATCCAGTCGTCGTACGTTTTGAGGTTATTGAGCAATCCATAGACGGTGGCTGGGGAGGCGGGGATGAACTTGGTGCGCTCAATCCTTACAGTCGAAGGAAGGAAAAAGGAAACCAGCAGCAGGAAGATGATTAACCCTAAAAGGATCCATCCAAGGCGTTTAAGCAATCTCATAGTGTGTGTTTGTGGGAAGCCCGATTAAATTAAGCAATTACCATGAGGTGTGCAAGCGCTGCCCTACCTTTGGGCACCAATGAGCAACATATTAGAAATATTTCAGCCGATCAAGGCCTTTGTGTTCGATGTAGATGGGGTATTAACGGATGGTGGCGTATGGGTCCTGGAGGATGGACAACAAGTCCGTAAGATGAGTACCCGGGATGGATACGCCCTTCAGCTGGCGGTCAAAAAAGGATATAAGGTAGCCATTATCAGTGGAGGGAATTCCCCTGCGGTGCGCCTGAGGCTTCACAAACTAGGTATAGACGAAGTGCACATGGGCATAGACGATAAATTGTCGGTGTTGCAACAATACATAACCTCCTATAGGCTGGACCCCCAGACCGTATTATACATGGGGGATGATATACCGGACTATCCCCCCATGCAAGCCGTGGGATTGCCCTGTTGTCCCTCAGACGCCGCCACGGAGATCCTGAGGACCTGCCGCTATATTTCTCCGGTGAAAGGGGGAGAAGGTTGTGCCCGTGATGTTATCGAGAAGGTCCTCAAACTGAACGACCACTGGGGGATGGATAGCGGACTAAGAAGTATTTAACCGTATCTTACGGCCAACAATTTATGCGACAGATAAAGGCATTTTTCCGTTTAATACGATGGCCCAACCTCGTATTTATTGCCCTTACTCAATATTTGTTTTATTACTGCGTACTCAGACCTGCCTATATCCTGGTGGGCCAGGAGCCTGTATTATCCTGGACCAGGTTAGGGTGGCTTAGTTTAGCCAGCGTACTTATTGCTGCGGCCGGATATATCATCAACGACTATTTTGACGTTAATATAGACCTGATCAACAAGCCTGGTAGGCTGATTGTAGATAAGTATATCAGCCGGCGCTGGGCGATGTGGTGGCACGGATGCCTTTCCCTGGCAGGGATTGGCTTAAGCCTGATCCTGGGATGGAAGTTGCATTTCTGGTTATTGCCCCTGTTCAACCTGGGTAGTGTGATGCTGTTGTTTTTGTATTCGGTTTCCTTAAAAAAACAATTGCTGAGTGGCAATATCCTGATCTCTGTGTTGACGGCCTGGGTCGTGGGGGTGCTCTTGAGTATCTGTGTCAACGATGACCTCCTTCACCACCTGGGTAAAACCGGGATGTTGCACTTGGGGCCCTATTGGAATCCCGCCAATCCGGGACCTGGCGTCAATTATGCCCGTTTGTCCAGGATTGGGGTACTGTATATGGTGTTCAGTTTTATCATTTCGATGATACGGGAAGTGGTCAAAGACATGGAGGATGCCGAGGGGGATGCCAAATATGGGTGCAGGACTTTGCCCATCGTATGGGGCTTCACCACAGGGAAAGTATTTGTGGGAACCTGGCTGATCGTGCTGCTTGGCGCCATGGGTATCGTTCAGATGTATGTATTGCAATTCCATATGTTCCTTTCAGCGGTGTATGCCTTTTTGTGTCTGGAATTGCCCCTGATCTATGTTTGTTGGTTGTTGGCCAAAGCCAGGCAGCCCAAAGACTTTCACAAAATCAGCAGCCTGGTTAAATACATCATGCTGGCTGGGATACTGAGCCTGATCTTCTTTAAGTACTATATGGCTTAATTATGGACCCCATCATACTCGCTTCCCAGTCGCCCCGGCGCAAACAATTGCTCCAGTGGGCAGAGGTACCTTTCGAGGTCATCGTACACGATACGGATGAAAGCTATCCCCCTGATTTGCCAACGGAGGAAGTGCCTATCCATATTGCCCGGGCCAAAGCCCTGGCGGTACATCAAACCCTGTCCCCCAAAGACCAGAAGGAGCGCATCGTCGTAGCCGCTGATACGGTGGTCGTCTTAAAAGGGAACATCATAGGCAAGCCCAAAGACAGAGAGGATGCCTTATCCATCTTATCGAAGTTGCAGGGCAGGGAGCACCAGGTCATTACCGGAGTCTGTGTTAAAAAAGGATCCAAGGAAAAGGTGTTTGCTGACCTGACCCGGGTACTCTTTCATCCGCTGACCAACGCCCAACTGGCCTACTATGTGGACCAATACCAACCTTACGATAAAGCAGGGGCTTATGCCATCCAGGAATGGATTGGGGTCATAGGCGTTCAATCCATTACCGGAGACTATTACAACGTAATGGGCCTCCCCGTTTCCAGGGTCATCAAAGTGTTAGAGGAACTGGATTAAACTAGTACGCAAACTTCGTGTCTACCTTAATGTCCGGATGGATGCTTTGGATAACGGGGCAAGTCAGGGCTGTTCTTTCCAGTATTACTTTTTCCTTATCAGAAAGGGTTAGCCCGGAAGGGTAGTGGAGCACCACGTCAATGGCAGAAATCCTCCGGGGATCAGCCGCCATGTGTTTGGTGATATCTATTTTGAGTCCTTTGAGGTCTACGTTCAAATCCCGGGCTTTAATGCCCATGGTGGTCGCCATGCAGGCGCCCAGGGCGGTAGCCACCAGGTCGGTGGGCGAAAAACATTCTCCCTTACCCTGGTTATCGGTGGGTGCGTCGGTTTGGAAAGTTTGACCGCTTTTGAGGTGTACAAGACTGGTGCGCAGGTTTCCTTCGTATGTTACTGTGGATGTCATATGTTCGGATATAAATAGACTACAAACCTACGTCACCAGGGCAGATCAGGACAAATTAATTTTAGGGATACAACTTTTGGGTGGCACTAACGTTTTTAGCTCAATTTGCCTACTTTTATGATCAGGATACACCATAACAGATTCATCGTGAGATATATCATTCCCGTCTTATCGTTCGTGTTGATTGCTTTAGGGCAAAGGGCTTACAGCCAGAATGCCCAGGACACCGTTCCCCGCACCCCTGGCCAGGAAAAACGGTATGAACGTAAGCAAAGGATTGCCGAACTCCAACGCAGGGAAGAGGAAGGGATGCTGATCTATAACAAGCAATGGGACCTGGGCGTCAAACTCAACTCCGATGGTTACGGCATCTCCTGGGAAATGGGTTGGATGAAAAGCCTGCGCTGGACCAACCTGTTACAGGTAGAAATCAACGAGAAAAAAGACCCCAAAGAATATAAAACCTCCATAGCCATCAATGGGGGCTATGATGAGGGCAGTTCCTTCATTTGGGGAAAGCAGAATTACTTTTACCAGGTTAAATTCGGATACGGTCAGCAGTATATGATCGGCGGAAAGGGCAATAAAAACGGGGTGGCGGTGAGCGCCATCTACGCCGGTGGTCTTTCCGTGGGGGTGCTCCGCCCTTACATCGTACAGGTTAACAATAATCTGGGTCAAACCGATAACATTAAATATACCCCCCAGGACAGCGCCGAGTTCTTAGGCGCCGTCATTGGTGGTACAGGCCTGGGCACTGGTTGGAACGAACTCTCCTTTAAACCCGGCCTCCATGCCAAGGCAGCCCTGCGCTTTGATTACGGACGCTATAATGAACTGCTCAGCGCCATTGAGGTGGGAATCAACGCAGAAGAGTATTTTTCCAAGGTGCCCATTATGGTCCTATCCCCCAACCACAGCTTCTTCTTTAACTCTTACATTACCATTATGTTTGGTAAACGGAAGTGACGTATCTTCGTCTATAGATTTGGAGCGAAGTATGGAAAATTCAACGTCAGCCACCGCAGCCGGATGTCAGGGGGGAGCTCCTGCAGCAAGTCCCGCGGGCGCAGCCCTCTCTACCGAAAGAGCGAAAAAACCCAATTGGCTGAGGGTTAAGTTACCTATAGGCGAGTCCTACCGTCACGTACGTGAATTAGTCGATACCCATAAATTACATACCATCTGCGAGAGCGGAAATTGTCCCAATATGGGCGAGTGTTGGGGAGCCGGTACGGCAACCTTCATGATCCTGGGCAATGTATGTACCCGCAGTTGTGGTTTCTGCGCCGTAGCCACGGGCAGGCCCGAAGCCGTGGATTGGGATGAACCCCAAAGGGTGGCCGAGGCCATTCACCTGATGAAGGTCAAACACGCCGTATTGACTTCCGTTGACCGGGATGAAATCAAGGATGGAGGTTCCATCATCTGGTACAATACCATCAGGGCCGTCAAAGCCCTCAACCCGGATACGACCCTGGAGACCTTAATCCCCGATTTTAAAGGAGATAAGGAAAACATAGGCCGGGTCATTGAAGCCCATCCGGAAGTCGTTTCCCATAACATAGAAACTGTGGAGCGCCTGACCCGCAGCGTGCGTATTCAGGCCAAATACTTCAGGAGCATGGACGTCCTGCGTACCCTCAAAGCTGGGGGCATGCGTACCAAATCCGGCATCATGCTGGGACTTGGAGAAACCAAAGAAGAAGTGCTGCAAACCATGCAGGACCTGGTGGATGCGGGGGTCGATGTCATTACCCTGGGGCAATACCTGCAACCTACGGCCAGGCACCTGGCGGTCCAACGCTTTGTTCATCCCGATGAATTTGCAGAGCTCAGGGAAAGGGGATATGAAATGGGCTTCGATTACGTGGAAAGCGGCCCGCTGGTAAGGAGTTCTTACCATTCTGAGCGCCACGTATTCCCTGGCTATGGAAAGACCGCCTGGAAAATGGAGAAAACAACGGCTATTGTATAAAAGCGCATTTGGTTTGTTCTTAGCAGGTAGCCTGTTGTTATCTGCCGGCATCAAGGCTCAATCCTCCCCGGAAAACCGGACCTTATTTCATTTGCATTGGACCAAGGCAGAAACGCTGGGCGACCAATTGCCCTTTTCCCTTCATGTATACCTGACCGAAGATAGTCTACACGGCAGGCCCTTCCGGGCAGCCTATATCCAGGCAGATCCCATGGACCTCAAGCTGGATTATACCATTAGCCTGGGGGCAGGGCTTACGCCCCAGGCCTTCTATGATAAGGATTCGTCCCAACCCTATGTGCTGATCAACGGCAGTTGGGATGATCCCGATACCCATCAGTCCCAGGAGCTAGCCATCAGGGGAGGGAAACTACTGGCCTATAATCAGACAGCCATTCATATCCCTTCTGATAGCACGGGGATCTACCGCTATGTGACACCCAGCGCTATAGGAGTAACAGGGGGCCGTCTCCTTGACGTGGGGTGGGTATTTACGGATTCTTCCAGAGACTATCCACTGCTGATGCTCAAAGGGCCTTCCAACCCCAAGCACAGTTATGGGAAAAAAACCAATCCTTCTATACTGGACATACACCCTTTGAACACCAACGGAGAGTTGGGGGCCAAGACCATGGACTGGCATATGGAGGTAGCCCTGGGTGGGGGACCTACCCTCGTAAAAAGGGGACAGGTCTACGTCAGTTCTCACGAAGAGCTGCGCCTCAACGGTCAGGAGACCCAATTAACAGCCAGAACGGCCATGGGCTGCACCAGGGACAACAAACTGATCATCCTGGTCATTGAAGACGGACATCCCGAGTCCAGTGGCGCCACCTTGCTGGAGGCAGCCCTCATACTCAAGGACCTGGGCTGTTGGGAAGCCTTGAACATGAGCGGAGGCCCCAGTACCGTCCTTTTGATCAATGGTAAACCATTGATCCGGCCAGCGGACCGGGCAGGAAGTCCGCCTTTACTGGGTAGCGTATTTATGATCAAAAGCCAGCAGTAGCCCGCATATCTGAATTTTCTACCGGATATCCTCAATAATCCCCTACCGATAGGGCCTTTCCCTATCTTTAGCGCTGTAAAACAATCGAATAAAATATGAGAAAATTTATCGGGTTATTGGCTACAGGAACCCTGCTGATTTGCGGGCAGTCTTCCTGGGCTCAAACGATGGGTGATGCTGCCGCAGACACCTCTATTCATTACGATGTGCACGATGCCTTTGGTCCCCTGTTCTATCCAAACTATGGGGATGAGGTACGCACCGCTGACGGAAGGCCCGGGCCTAAATACTGGCAAAACAGCGCCGACTATAAAATCGACGCCTCCCTGGACACCACCACCAAATCCTTGGACGGTACCGTAACCATCACCTATAAGAACAACAGCCCCCAAAGTCTGCCCTTCGTTTGGCTACAGATGGATCAGAACATCTACAGCCTTAAATCCAGGGGCGTGGCCGTTACCGCCTTGGAAGGAGGACGTTGGGCCAACCGTGACCGGTTTGATGGTGGCTATCAAGTAAAATCTGTGGAGCTCGTAGATGCGACAACCGGGAAAGCCGTAAGCGCAGACTACCTCATCAGTGATACCCGCATGCAAATCAAATTGCCTACCTCCCTCAAAGGTGACGGAGGCGTGTTGAAAGTGCGCATTTCCTACCAGTTTGTCATTCCTCAATACGGTACAGACCGCTGCGGACGCCTCAACACCAAAAATGGTTGGATCTATGAGGTCGCCCAATGGTATCCCCGTATGTGCGTATACGATAATGTAGTTGGCTGGAATACCCTGCCTTATCTTGGACAAGGTGAGTTCTACCTGGAGTATGGAAACATCGAGTACAACCTCAATGTGCCCGCTTCCATGATTGTAGCCGGTTCCGGTGAACTCGTCAACCCAACCGAAGTGTTGACAGCTGCCGAACAAAAGAAATTCGCTGAAGCAAAGAACTCAGAAAAGACGGTCATCATCCGTTCAGCGGAAGAAGTGGATGCCCACAGCGGACGCCCCGCTTCCGGACGCAAGACCTGGAAGTTCAAATGCACCAATACCCGCGACGTGGCCTGGGCTGCATCTGACGCTTTTATCTGGGACGCCGCCCGCATGGACCTGCCCAGTGGTAAAAAGGCCATTGCCCAGTCCGTATATCCCGTAGAAAGCGCAGGGGACAGTGCCTACGGCCGTTCCACAGAGTACGTAAAGGGCTGTATTGAGTTTTACAGCAAATACCTCTATGAGTTTACCTATCCCAGCGCGACCAACGTAGCAGGTATCGTAGGCGGTATGGAGTACCCCGGCATCGTATTTTGCGGATCCCGTAGCCGCCGGGGT
>CAJCIQ010000249.1 GCA_903970475.1 Beijerinckiaceae bacterium | reverse complement strand
TTGCATCAGAACAGGATCTGCTCAATAAATTGGTGCGGGAATCCAGCGAGCATCAACTAAGCCTTGGTCCCGAGCTGGAGCAAATGAATCAACTCTATGCCGATTTATCCGAACAGGCTGGCAAAATAGACGTTACCCTCCAGCAACATATTGCATCCCTCCATACCCATGCTATCCATGGATTAGAAGTCCTGGAGAAGAAATTGCTCAAGGCAGAAAAGCGGAAATTTGCCCATCAGAAGGGGCAAATCGGGGTGCTGAAAAAAGCATTGTTTCCCAAGGGTGGACTGCAAGAGCGTGTGGAGAACTTCATGCCTTACTATGCCGCTTACGGCAAGGATATCCTTGATGTTTTATATGCGCATTCCAAGGCTTTGGATCAGGAGTTTGGGATATTGACGTTGTCGCTGTAGGAAGGGTCTATTTCCCATCAAACCCATTGGCCCAACCCTTTCCTTTGAGGGCCTCTACTTTTTCCTGAACCTCGTTAATCATTTGCTGTTTGTATTTGTGGAGCTGCGAGGAAATCAGGGGATCGAAAGCGCCCAGGATTTCGGCTGCCAGGATGCCCGCATTCTTTGCAGCGTTGAGGGCCACGGTAGCTACGGGTACCCCGTTGGGCATTTGGAGAATAGAAAGTACGGAGTCCCATCCATCTATGGAATTTGAGGATTTAACGGGTACGCCGATTACGGGTAAGGTGGTCAGGGAGGCGACCATACCTGGCAGGTGCGCAGCTCCGCCAGCCCCCGCAATGATGACTTTCAGACCCCTGGAAGAGGCCGAATTGGCATATTCCACCATGCGCAAAGGTGTACGATGGGCGGATACGACCGTCAGTTCAAAGGGGATTTGCTGGGAGCGCAGGAAATCCGCAGCGGGTTGCATGACGGAAAGGTCGCTATCGCTACCCATGATGATGCCTACCAGAGGCGCGTTGTTGGACATGTCTGACATGAAGCAAAATTAGGCGATGACCCTGAATAATTTTTTTATGGCCCCGGCTTGGTATATCAGTTCCTGACGGTCTTTGCCCATCAGCGTGATATGACCCATCTTCCGGCCTGGTTTGGTTTTCTTTTTTCCGTAAAGGTGAACAAAAGCGTTTTCCATTTTCAATACCTCCTCCAATCCTTCGTAAATGGCATCCCCGCTATATCCTTCAGCCCCCACGACGTTGAGTAATACAGATGTCTGTATAGGGGCTGGGTTGCCCAGGGGATAACCCAACAGAACCCTCCAAAGCATATCAAACTGGGAGCTATAGGCTGCCTCAATGGTATGGTGACCGCTGTTGTGCACCCGGGGAGCCGTTTCATTGACCAATACATCCCCTCGGTTATCTACAAACAGCTCTACAGCAAAAATGCCTGGAGATCCTAATCCCTTCACGACCATCATAGCCAGGGCTTCGGCCTTCCACAGGGTCTCCCTGGGTATTTCTGCTGGGCAGAGTTGATAGTCTAAGAGGTTTAATTCCGGATGAAAAGCCATTTCCGTGGCGGGAAAAATAGCCGGCTCCTCCTGACCGCTGGAAACGACAATGACGGATAGCTCTTTTTTGATGGTTACCATTTTTTCCAGCACACTGGGGGCATCGAAACCCAGGCGCAGGTCATAGGAATCCTTTAGGATCTGTACGCCTCTTCCATCATAACCTCCTTCGCCCAGTTTCTGGACTGCCGGCAGCATATCCACATGATTCGCCAAGGCGGCCTTGTTTTCGATGACTACAAATGGGGCCGTGGGAATTTCTTTTTCTTTATAAAAAGCCTTTTGCAGGATTTTATTTTTGATGATCCTCAGTGCCGACGACGAAGGGTATACCCTTACGCCTTCTTTTTCCAGTTGCTCCAGGGCGTCCACATTGACCGCTTCAATCTCTATGGTCAGCGCATCCAGCTGCTTGCCAAAACGGTAAACCGTATCGTAATCCTTAATATCTCCCAGGGTGAAATGATGACAGAGGTGCGCTGCCGGACACTCAGCATCATTTTCAAGTACATAGGTGATAACGGGATAGTTTGCTGCGGCCTGGAGTAACATTCTTCCCAGTTGTCCCCCGCCTAAGATGCCCACTTTTTGCATAAAATCACTTGATTTTATAGGTTGATTTCAAAGCCCGAAGATAGTAAAACACCCCTTATCTTTGGGGTAGAATGCTCCCAGATTACGCACATAAGATGTTTGCCGACAAGCGTATCGTGTATTGCCTGCTCATGGAAACCTTAGCCATGGGTGCGGTATTGAATCGTTAATTCCCTCTTTTGCCGGGCGCCCATCCATGGGTGAACCATGGAGTGGGTCCAAGGGGGAAGTGACCGGTCATCCGGTTATGGGATCTCTTATTTCCTTACATCTATTGTTTACGATTCAAAGACATTATCATGTCCTCTACTGCTATTGCATCCAAATCTCCTGTGCGTGCCACTGAAGATTTCCTTCCCCTGGAAGGCACGGATTATGTTGAATTTTATGTGGGCAACGCCAAACAAGCTGCCCATTTTTATAGAAACGCTTTTGGATTTCAACCCCTGGCTTACGCAGGTCCGGAAACAGGGGTGAAGGATAGATCCAGCTATGCGGTTCGCCAAAACAAGCTCACCTTTGTATTTACTACCCCCTTAAGAGGCTCCGGCCCCATTGCCGAGCACGTCGCTAAACATGGTGACGGCGTAAAGGTGCTGGCCCTAAGGGTTAAAGATGCGACAAGTGCCTGGAAGGAAACCACCACCAGGGGAGGCCGCTCTTATATGGAGCCCACTCACCTCCATGACGCGCATGGAGAAGTGGTGTTGAGCGGTATTCATACTTATGGGGATACGGTTCACTTGTTTGTGGAAAGAACAAACTACCAGGGTCCCTTTTTACCTGGCTATGTGGCCTGGAATAACCCTTATTTTCAAACTAAGGATACCGGCTTGCAATACGTTGACCATTGTGTGGGTAATGTAGGTTGGAACCAGATGAACCCCTGGGTGAAATTTTATGAGGAAGTCATGGGCTTCCGCAATATCCTCTCCTTTGATGATGATGATATCTCCACTGAATACTCTGCCCTCATGAGTAAGGTGATGAGTAATGGCAACGGATATGTCAAATTTCCCATCAACGAACCTGCTGAAGGAAAGAAAAAATCCCAGGTGGAAGAGTACCTGGATTTCTATAATGGGGAAGGGGTACAACACGTGGCCCTGGCAACCAAAGACATTGTGGCAACGGTAACGGATTTGCGCTCAAGGGGAGTGGAATTTCTGACCGTTCCTCCCAGCTATTACGAAGAATTGTCCGAAAGGGTGGGTGCCATTGACGAATCCATTGAACCTTTGAAGGAATTAGGCATTTTGGTGGACCGGGATGAGGAAGGTTACCTGTTGCAGATTTTCACCAAGCCGGTGGAGGATAGGCCCACGCTGTTCTTTGAAATCATCCAGCGCAAGGGGGCAAAGAGTTTTGGGAAAGGTAATTTTAAGGCCCTCTTTGAAGCCATTGAGCGGGAACAGGAGCTGAGAGGTAACTTGTGATCCGACTTGGCCAGCCGCAAAAATGGCTGGCTTTTTTTGTACCCTATGGGTATGCCCCGACTCCTTTGGATAGGAGGGGAATTGGACGTCCCCTTCATCAGGGATGCAGCAACCTACATGAATGCGCACATGCCATAGCTGTCCCCGACCAGATATGCAGATTTGACCAAAACCATAACATCTGTTCAAACACTGAATTAGGCAAGGGTATTTTTCCCGTTTTTTTATGGATGTAATCTGATTGATCATGGCGCTCTGTTTAGCCACTTGAAACAATTGATCCATGCAGGGCATCCATATAAATACGGATATGAAGTACCACTATTTCATTAGGATTAACGATATTTTTTTCAAAAAACTTTTTTTAATAAAATTATTTGACTATTTTAATTTTGCTGATTTAACTTGGTAGCATTCCTTGCCGATTATTGTAGATATCCGTATCATCCTAATTACAGAGATTAAGCAACTATTCCAACAGATGATTTTCGTGTCTTCATTCGGCCCTACCGATATGGAGCTAGCCAAACTATGCCCTTAATTTCGACCTAGCCTACAGCATAATGATTTAATCATAACCATAAACCAAATCAAATGAGCAAGACATTTAAGGATCTGGTAAGCAAGCTCAGCAAGGATCCCACCCAGAGTTTTCCGGGTGGATTTACCGCCATCAGGTGAGGTGTTCAACCTAACGTAAGTAGTTGCAGTAATGCAGGTAGTCAATGTAGCGGCGACAACACTTTCAATTGCACTAATAAGGTTGTCTGTACTGGGACTAACGGAGGAAATTGTTTCAATACAGGTACCTGCCTCAATAGCTGAAATCCCATTCAAGAAGAATACCCAATTGTATTAGGGGAGTAAGTATCCTAGAATTTAAAAGTGCCAGGCGTCCCAAGATGAGCCTGAATGGAATTCTGTATCTTTCGTATGATGATGTACAAATACTGCTGCAGTATCCAATTATTCCTTTTTCTAGCGGTGATAGCAAACGCTCAGTCAATTAATGGCAAAATATCCGATCCTAATGGGAAGCCCTTGGGTAGTATTGTAATTATGCTGAAGAAAGATACGGTATTGATTAAGGCCGAATTGACCAATGATGAAGGTTATTACCGGTTGCAGGTTCCTCATTCCGGCAAATACACCTTTTCTTTTTCTGGAATTGGGTTTCTGGAAGTGGACTCCGCGCTTAACATTGCCCAGAATGTAGAGTTGAATCTGGTCATGCACCCTGCAGTGGGACAATTGGCCCAGGTGGTCGTTAATGGGAAACGTCCGTTGATAGAAAGGAAGATAGACCGTTTCGTATTCAATGTTGATAAAAACATAAGCGCTATTGGTGCTGACGGGTTGGATATGTTGGCAAAAACACCCATGGTCAAGGTGGATAATGACGGAGGACTTAGCCTTGTCGGAAGAGGAGACGTAAAGGTGATGATCAACGAAAAGATGATATACCTATATGGTCCTGCACTCGTGGCATATCTCAGGGCCATCCCGGCGGAGACTATTGACCGTATTGAAGTGATTACCAATCCTTCTGCCAGGTATGATGCCGCAGGAGGTGCCGGTTTGATCAATATTGTACTCAAAAAGACAAAGAACCCAGGATTCTCCGGGGCAGCCAATGGAGGCTTGGCCAAGGGTACGTACTTTACGGGTACAGGGGGGCTGTTGATGAATTACAATACCAGTACCATCAGGTGGGTGGCAAATGCCAGCTCCGGATATGGTGCGCACGCTAATAATAGTGAAGATGATGATTATTATTCCGATCAAACGTGGTACCGGCAAATGAATTTGAAACAACTTACCCGTTTCGTGCGTGGAACCATTGGTATGGAAGCGTCCTTGTCTCCAAAGACCATACTCGGGGTTTCCTATAATGCCTTGACTTCCTCTCCAACCTCGACTGGGACGAATAATACTACTGTGGTGAACCAACATGGTTTGACCGATTCTACGCTTCAATCTTTATTTGATTATAAAAGCCATTATGGCCAGCAATCTGTAAATGTGCACCTGGGGCATGACATTGATAGCCTAGGAAAGAAGTTTGCCTTGGATCTGGATTGGTTTTATGACCTGAACAACTCCCCTTCAGCCACCCAAAATGCGAATTATCTTGCGGACGGTCAGGTGACGCCAGGTTCAACACTGAACTTACTTTCAATTGATAACCTGAAGTCAAACCTGTATACGTTAAATGCGACATTGGATTGGCCGATGAAGAAATTTACCTATGCATTCGGATCCAAACTTACACTGGCTAATAGTAACAGTCAACGCGCCTTGTTTGAGGGCGTCAACGATCCGCTGACCTTGTCAGCACCCTATGATAATTTTAACTACCGGGAATCAACTGAAGCTGCCTTTGGAACGGTAGATACCCATTTAGGGAAATGGGAGGTACAGACAGGACTCAGGGGAGAGTATACTCAGACCAGGGCTGTTTCACCCGTATTGGATAGTACCCATGCTACTTCCTATTTCAGCCTTTTTCCATCCCTGAATCTGTCCCGTAACATAGGCTCCAAAAATGTTGTTACAGCCAGTTACGGCCGGCGTATTGATAGGCCAGTGTTCCGGAGCCTTGATCCTTATCCTACCTACTCTGATCAATATGATTTTACCACTGGAAATCCCTATCTGAGACCAACTTATTCGAACAATATTGAATTCTCCGAAACTTATAACAGTATGCTGATTCTTACGGCGACCTATAGTTACATTCCTAATAAGATTATGAGTATGGTATTGGTCGAAAATGGATCAAACATGCACATAACCACCTTTGGGAACTATTTGACCGCCCAGGATTATGTTTTATCCGCAAGCTTCTCTTTCAATAAAATACCCTGGTTGGAGAGCCTCATTGAAGGAGACGTTTATTATGAAAAGGGGACCTCGACGGATACAGCAACCCCTCCACAGGTATCCGGTTGGGGTAGTGATTTCAGCTCCACAAACACCTTTTATTTTAACAAATCCAAAAAGCTGTCTGCAGGATTTGACATGACGTTTCAATTTCCCGACGTTAGTAACCTGGTTACTTCCGGGAAGTACCATTGGTTCGACCTGTTCGCTCGCTGGTCCTTGGTGAACAATAAACTTCAGATAGGCGCATACCTCAATGATGTATTCAAAACAAAGTACCCTTCAGGAACTTATACAGTTAATTCTGTTATCCAGCATTATAGGATAAACAGTGATTCCAGAAGGGGGGGGGTTACATTAAGGTATTCCTTTGGCAACACTAAGATGAAGAGAGGTCAAGTGCATTCTGGTTTGGACGGCGAAACCGGGAGGGTTAATTGAATGCCGATATGTGCTGATATGGGTTGAGAAAACATCCATAGGATAAGTCCGCTTAAAATTTAAGATTCAAGTCGTTCAGTTTATTGAACGTACAGGTGAATTCTTCATACTGAAATGCCAGCATGGGGTAGGGAATTTCATGCCTTTAGATTATGGCCTAATAAAGTAAAACTTCGGCCGAACATTAACCGTTAATCATTAAAAACAAATGAAACGAAAATTTCAACAGTTGGTTGAGCGATTCAACCAGAATGGTCAGTTTGGTTTGCAAGGAGACTTCTCCATGATCAGGGGTGGGCTACCGCCGAGCACCAACCCGGGAGCCTGTCAAAATACCGGAACTATGTGCTCCGGTACTAACGGCGGTAACTGTAAAAATACGGGAGATTGTTCGAAAGCGACAAACAAGGGAACCTGCACCGTTTAGTGATGAGTGTGTTATTACAAACGTTAATCTAAAAATGCTATGATTATGACCAAATCATTTAACAAGTTAATTCAGAAAATGGGCGGTCAGGGCAATATCGGCTTCGCAGCTGGGAATAGCCTGTTCGGAGGTTTGAAGGATAATCCGACTACCTGCCTGAATACAACCACCTGCTCGGGTACAAACAATACCTGCGATAACCGGGGTGATTGTACGGGTACAACGAACGGTTTGGGAACCTGCGTAAATACGGGGTACTGCCTTAGTTTATAGTGTAACCTAAATTGTTATTATGAAAAGAAACTTTTCAGGCCTCCTGCTGAAACTCGCTCAATCAGAAAACAAGGGGTTTCAAGGAGCATTCTTTAATGTACGGGGAGGCTTGCCCTCCACCAATCCTTCTTGTGTTAATAACGGTGCTGCCTGTTCTGGTAATAATACGGTGTATTGTGCCAATACGGGAAATTGCTCCAAAGCTTCAAACCCAGGGTCCTGCAGTAATTCTGGGACTTGTTTCTCGCTTTGATCCGTTTTCTTCATTAGAGCGTTTTTACTTATCAAACGCTCTAATGAAGTGTTCAATTTATTATTCATTCTAAAAAAAAACTATGCAAAAGAGATCTTTTTCGAATCTGCTGAAAAAAATTGCTCAATCGGGGGAGCAAACAGTATACGGCTCTATCAGAGGAGGTTTACCAGCGGAAAATGGTGGAGATTGTACTAACACAAAAACTTGCTCAGGGGTAAACGGGGGAAATTGCACCAACACTGCAACAGCTAACTGTTCTGCATCTACAAATAATGGAACTGCTTGCCAGAATCAGGGTGCTTGCTTCACCTTTTAAACAAATGAATTCCTAACCTTTTAAGCTGTCATTATGAAGAAGGACTTCGCAAGTCTGATTAAAAGAATCGCAGGATCAAGCGATCAAACCTTGTTTGCTTCCGTCAGGGGCGGTTTGCTACAGCCTAACGGCACTTGTACCAATAGCGGTACGAAATGTACAGGGTCCAATACGGTTAGCTGCATCAATTCCCAGGATTGCAGTACAACCAGCAATTCGGGTCCAGGCAAAAGCTGTGAGAATGATGGAACTTGCTTTTCCTTTTAGCCAGGGTGAGCAAGATGAAAGGGGGTTTGACCGGTCGAACCCTCTTTTTAACCCTATCAATCAGGACAGAAGGCAACATTAATCACCAATATTTATGGATCGTATTTTTCATAAACTCCAGTTTATACAATATGAAAGTCAGCCAATTTAATTTGTTTTTTCCCTATGAAGGGTATTATGTCGGGTACAATAGTTTCACCGACTCCTATATGGTACTGGAAGAAATGCTCTATGAAATGTATGATGCGTCAAAAAAGCGGAAGGATTTCGGAGAGCTCCAGGAAGTCAATGAGCAGTTCTACAATAACCTGTGTAACGCCGGCTTTCTGGTTGACCCAGAGCTCAATGAAGTCGAGCAGGTTGCTCGCCTATCCAAAGCGATTGACACAGACGCAGATGACTCGACATATGAATTGCATATCAACCCAACCATGAACTGCAATTTTAAGTGCTGGTACTGCTATGAGACCCATATCAAGGATTCCAAAATGGACCAACAGACCATTTCGAAAACCCAGATGTTAATCACCCGCATCCTGACAGAGAAGCAGCATTTGCAGAAATTCCATCTGGGGTGGTTTGGCGGAGAACCACTGTTGTATTTCAACAAGGTAATGTTACCCATCCTTAAGTACGCTCAACAGCAGTGCGCAGAGCGCAATATCCATTTTGATTCTGGTATGACCAGTAACGGACTGTTACTTACTCCTCAGGTCATTGCGGATTGTAAGAAGTATGGGCTGAATTCCTTCCAGATAACCCTGGATGGGAACAGGGAACGTCACGATAAAGTGAGGTTTATCTCAGAGGGAAGAGGTTCCTATGATGCTATAGTATCCAATATTAAGGACCTGGCCAGGAACCAATTGCGGGTAAACATCCGGTTGAATATATCGCCTGAGACCCTGGATGGGATTGCGGACATTGCCGAGGACTTTTCGGATGTGCCAGCAGAGGATAGGGCATGGGTACAATTTGGACTGCATAAGGTCTGGCAGGAAAAGGTGGAAATGGATGACGCTATTTTTGAAAACAGGCTTCTTCTCAGGGAGAAGGGGTTTTCCGTCGCAAGTGGAACAATGAATAGTGTTGTGAATTCCTGTTACGGGGACAAGCGCAATCATTCTGTTATCAATTACAACGGAGAAGTCTTCAAATGCACAGCGCGAGATTTTACCAATGCCAACAGTGAAGGGCAATTGGGAGAGCAAGGTTCCATCCAGTGGAATGAAAAGTATGAGCGGCGCATGAATGCTAAGTTCAAAAATAAGCCCTGCCTTGAATGCCCTATCCTTCCCATGTGCGGAGGTGGATGTTCCCAGCAGGCTTTGGAACATGCCCATGAAGATTATTGCATATATGATTTTGACATCAACAAAAAGATATTACTTGTCAAGCAAAGATTTTTTGAAATTCTTGCCGAAAGCGAATAGGTATTCCTTTCAGTTCCAGATGGATACCATAGACTGTGGACCCTCTTGTTTGCTGATGATTGCCAAGCATTATGGTAAAGTGTATTCATTGGAATGCCTCAGGGAACTTTGTTACCTAAACAGGGAGGGTGTCAGTTTGACCAGCATTAGTGAAGCTGCAGAGAAATTGGGATTCAGGACCCTCATGGCCAGCCTGGATTTGGACACACTTATTCAAGATTGCCCCCTCCCAGCCATCCTTCACTGGAATCAAGACCATTTTGTGGTCTTGTACGATATAAAGGAGTCGCATGGACTTCTCAAGAAAGGTGCGAGGAAATTCGTGGTGGCCGATCCTGGACACGGGGTGGTAACCCTGGATGAAGCCTCCTTTATCAGTGCTTGGATATCCACTGCGGATAATAGGGGCATTGCTATGGTGCTGGAACCAACACCTGCCTTTGACGAGGGTGAGCAGGCCGCGGAAGTCCGGCGTGGATTCGGATTCCTTTTGCGCTACCTCAAGCCATACAAATCGTATTTGTTTCAGGTGACCTTGGGTATGCTCCTGGCCAGCTTCATATCCCTTGCGCTGCCCGTATTAACCCAAACGCTGGTCGACACAGGAATAGGTCAGAAAAATGAAAAGGTAGTATACCTTATCCTGTTCTCCCAGCTATTCCTGTTCATGGGTAGTATCGTCATAGACATCATACGAAGTTGGTTATTGCTGCACATGAATATCAGGATCAGTCTGAATATCATTTCTGATTTTCTGATAAAACTGCTCAAACTGCCCATTACTTATTTTGGTACTAAGAGCGTAGGGGATATTTCACAGCGCATAAATGACCACCGGCGAATTGAGGAATTCCTTACTGGCTCGGTCTTGTATTCCCTGTTTTCGATGATTAATATTGTAGTGTTTACAACGGCGTTGGTGTTCTACAACTGGAAAATATTGGTGGCGTTTGCCGTGCTGAGCGGGGCTGGTGTGGCCTGGATATTTATTTTCCAAAAGCGAAGAAAAATGCTTGACTACCGGAGGTTTGCAAGGAACAGGGAAAGTCAGGACAAACTGTTTGAAATGATAACAGGGATGCAGGAGATTAAACTCAGCGGAAGTGAAACGCCAAGGCGATGGGAGTGGGAGCAGCTTCAGGTAAGGACATTTAAATTGAATATAAAGAGTCTTGCCTTGGAGCAATACCAGCATACCGGACTCTATTTCTTCTCTTACCTAAAGAATATATTGATATCTTTTCTCGCTGCACAGGAGGTTATCTGGGGAAATATGTCCATCGGTGCCCTGTTAAGCATTTCCTATATCATTGGACAAACCAATGCCCCTTTGGAGCAGCTCGTAAACTTCTTTAAAAGCGCTCAGGACGCGCAACTCAGCTTGGACAGGATGCAGGAAGTCCACCAAAAGCAAAATGAAGACGATTATACCCACCCTGGTTATGGTTCGTCGATGGATATGCACAATAACCTGGAGTTGAGAAACCTATCTTTTCAATATGAGGGGCCTAGCTCCCCATTTGTATTGAACAATATATGCTGCACCATTCCTAAGGGAAAAGTGACAGCTATAGTGGGGGCAAGCGGAAGTGGTAAAACCACGCTGCTAAAATTGCTTCTGAAATTTTATGATCCCGTCTCTGGCAGCATAGAAGTGGGCAGACACCAGCTTAGTGAGTTTCCTGCTAAAGTTTGGCGTAGCCGTGTGGGTACCGTGATGCAGGATGGATACATTTTTACGGATACGATCGCAAAAAATATTGCCCTGGATGGCCATTCGATCGATGGTGCCAGGATGGAGAATGCAGTCAGGATAAGCAATTCGAAGGAGTTCATTGAAGAGTTGCCGCTTAGGTACACCACCAAAATCGGGCCCTCAGGTATTGGTCTCAGCGGAGGTCAGCGCCAACGCATACTTATGGCCAGGGCCGTTTACAAGGATCCTGACTATCTATTTCTAGATGAAGCAACTTCAAGCCTTGATGCAAGCAATGAAAAGGAAATCATGGAACAGCTGGAATCTTTTTTTCATGGCAAAACAGTCGTGATAGTAGCTCATAGGCTCAGTACTGTTCGTAATGCAGATCAGATTATTGTGCTGGAAAAGGGACAAGTTTCAGAATGTGGTAACCATCAGTCCCTTATCCGGCAACGGGGTAAATATTATGAATTGATCAGAAATCAGCTGGAATTAGGAGATTAAATTTTCTGAATATGGCGTACTCAAAATATGAAAGACGGGTATCGGAAGCGCAAACACTGATCAACAAGGCCCCGCATTCCCTGGTTACCTGGGGTAATGTAATTATGCTAGGCATTGTACTTTGCTTTATATCGTTTACGAAGCTAGTTTCCATTTCGAGGACAACAGTACTTCCAGGCCGTATGGAGTCGACCCCGGCCCAGGACGATAAGAAGATAATAGTGATGATGGATTCCCCATTACCCATCAACCTGGAATCTTCTGGTCACATTCAATTGGTCTCTAACTCCGGATCCAGTACTTCGGCTCTTGAATTGGTTGGTCATCTGGATTCTGCCTGGAATGGGACTTATGGGGCAGGTGTTAAGGTAATATTGGCTCAGCCCCTGTCGTATTCAGAATGGAAGATGTTGCACACCGGCGTGGGGTGTACCATCCAATTTGAACTGCATCCGATTTCTTTTTTCGGGTTATTATATAATAAAAAGCATTAGAGATAGTTTTTTATGAAAACAACATTTTATTTCCGCTTCTGCCTTATGCTTGCAGTAGCCTGTATGGCGCAAATAGTCAGTATTCATGCACAATTCCTGCCTGCTGATTCTATCCTTACCGATCCAAAGGTGAGGGTCGGCTCATTACCCAATGGGGTTACATATTATGTGCGAAAGAACGAGGTTCCTGAAAAGAAAATAGAGTTCAGATTGGTCGTGAGGGCTGGATCAGCGGAAGAGAGAACGGATCAGCTGGGCCTTGCTCATTTTATGGAGCATATGAATTTCAATGGGATGGATAGTTTCCCCAGAAATGCACTCATCAGTTATCTCAATAGCATTGGGGTGCAGCTTGGTGCAGACCTGAATGCCTATACCAATTATGACGAGACGGTTTTTATCCTGCCCATTCCTTCTGACAACCAGGTTGCCGTCAGGAAGGGCTTTTCCATACTGGAAGGCTGGGCATCGCATGCCATACTGGATTCTGCCTCCATAGAAAAAGAGAGGAATGTAATCCTGGAAGAATCCAGGCTTAGCAAAGGGGCCAACCAGCGATTGAGGGAGCAGTACTTACCTAACCTGCTGAATGGTTCCTTATATGCGGACCGGCAGCCTATCGGAAAGGATAGTATTATCCGGAATTTTAAACAGGAGTCGCTTAGATCTTTTTATCATACCTGGTACAGGCCAGATTTGATGGGCGTTATGGTCGTGGGTGATATAGATCCCGATTCGGCAGTGGTGGAGATCACCCGGCATTTTTCCCATCTGTCCAATCCGCAACCGGAAACACCATTTTCAAGCCAACTTTCTATCATCTCCCGGTCAGCTCCTTTTGCCATGGTGCTTACTGATAAAGAAGCAATGAGCACCAGCATCCGGATTATATATGGGCAGGGAAAAGATACTGGGGCTATTATCTGGCAGCAATACAGGAATCGGGTGCTGTATGATCTGATGGTTTCTCTGATCAATCACCGCTTGTCTGAATTGTCTTCCAAGCCTGATGCTCCATTTTCCTATGCCTTTGCAGGGAACCTTTCGCCAATAAGGGATTGGAATATGTTTGGCCTTTCAGTGGCTCCTTTACTGGGGAAAACGGAGCTGACTCTCAGCTCCATAACAGCGGCATTTGAAAGTATCCGGCAATACGGCTTCCTCCAAACAGAGCTCCAGAGGGGAAAACAGGAGATGTTGTATGCTTCTGAGCAAAATTACCTCAATGAGGATAAGTCCGACTCAAGGCAACTCTACAGGATTATACGGATGCTTTTTTAAGGAGGGTAGCTATTCCTGGGTATTTAGGGAAATATGAATTTTTGAAGGATCAATTGCCTGGTATCACTTTGCAGGATATCAACCAGGAATTCTTAAAACAATATCAGCCCGACAAAATATTTCTTCTGATAACCGGGCCGGTAAAGGATAGCAGTTTCATACCTGCCTCAAGTGAGGCATTGGCCACCATCTCCAAAGCAGAAAATTTAATGGCTATCAGGTATATAGATGACCCTGTAGCCTCATTGACTGGAGCCCCTACCAAAGGAGGACGGATTGTTTCGAAAACAAAGGATACGGTTGTTGGGACCACGGATCTGGTACTGAGCAACGGAGTAACCATTACCCTAAAACCCACTGATTTTAAAACGGGGGAAATTCAAATGGATGGTTGGAGGCCAGGTGGCTACCACCAGTTTCCCATTTCCAGAAGGCCTGACGCTACCCAGGCGGCAAAGTTGGCAAATGCCATGGGGGTGGTTGGTTATACACCCAATCAGTTAGAAAAAATTTTAGCTGGGAAATACGTTTCACTGGAACCTTACCTAAATGATGATGAGGAGGGGATAGAAGGAAATACTACTAAAAACGATCTTCCTACTTACCTCCAATTACTTTACCTATACCTGACAAAACCAGCTTTTGATAGCGTGCTGGGTCGCTTATACATTGAATCTCAGCAATCATATATCACCAATCTCCAGGCTGATCCGGTCGCGTTCTTTCTGGATAGCCTCAGAAGATTAATGTACAATGGAAATCCATGGGCCCTTGGAGGGGAATTAACACTTTCAGAGTTGAAGGAAGTAAACCCATATGAGGCTTGGAAAATGTACAAGCAGATTTTCAGTAACGCAGATGGCTTCCATTTCACCTTCGTCGGAGACTTTAATCCAGATTCTGTAGGACCCTTGCTTGCTTATTGGATAGGCGGCCTTCCATCTACACCGGTTCATCATTCCTTTACCGATGTACGGTTAACCCCTGAGAAGGGCGTTTCCAGAGCGGTCATCCGAAAGGGCATAGCCGACCAGAGTAGAATTGAGCTTATATTCAATGGTAAGGCGATCTATAGTCCCCTGGAACAGCTTAGGATAGATGCCACCAATGCACTGTTGAATTTGACGGTGTTTAATATCATGCGGGAGCAGATGGGAAAAATTTATGGGGGTGGGTTTTCTGGAGGCATGCTGGACAATGCTCCTACCAATGATTATCAGATATCAGCTGTCTTATTTTGTGGGCCTGAGAATGTGGATACCCTCGTTGATTGCCTGCTAGGATTGCTCGAGAAAACAGTACGTGATGGGCCGTTGAACGATGACCTTAATAAGGTGAAGGCTACACTCCTGGAGCACAACCAGACGAATATGAAGCAGAACTACTATTGGTTGGATATGCTTACCAATACCTGGATGAAGCGGGAGGATCCGCTGTGGATTATGAACTATGCCAACATGGTTGCAGCGATTGAGCCCGAAGATATCGTTTCAACCCTCAAGAAATATTATGCCTTGAATAGATATACTCTTGCAATATTGAATCCGGAAAGCCTTAAGTCTGCTATTAAATAGCCAGATTCAACAGGTTTACCCACTCACATAAAGGAAAGAGGCATCCATTACATTGGATGCCTCTTCTTATCTACAGAACTATAAGCTTTAGGCGTTTGGTTGTTCACCTTCGCCCAACTTTCTCTGTTCTTCCTTAAATTCTTTATGCTCTTTGTGTGCCTGGGCGATCTCGTACTCCAATTCGGGATCGATGTTCTGGTCTTCGACCCGCTTTGCTTTTTCCATTAATTCATCATGGTGGGCCTGTAGCCATTCCAACTCCTTCTTACCGTAGGACCAGCGTGTAAATAACACGTACAATACGGGTACGATGAATATGGAAATGGTTGAAGAAGCGATCATACCGCCCAATACAGTGACCCCAATGGTATTACGGGAGGCCCCACCTGCTCCTGTTGCCAGGGCCAGGGGCAATACCCCCAGGATAAAGGCCAGAGAGGTCATGATGATGGGACGTATACGAAGCCTGACGGCTTCCAGGGTTGATTTAATCAACTCTTCGCCTCTGTCCACCCTGATCTTGGCAAACTCCACGATCAGGATCGCATTTTTAGCGGATAACCCAATGAGGGTGATCAACCCAATCTGCGCATAAACGTTATTGTTTAATGCCGGTATCAGGGTCAGGGCCAGGATGGCGCCAAAGGCACTGATGGGGACCGCCAGCATTACCGCCAGGGGAACCGACCAGCTTTCGTACAAGGCGGCCAGGAACAGGAATACGAAGATGATACAAAACAGGAATATGTATACGGTTAGGGATCCTGCTTTAATTTCTTCATAGCTGAGACCGGAGAAATCATACGTGTAACCCCTGGGCAGTACCCGGGCGGCCACTTTCCTTAGGTCATCCAGACACTGGCCGCTACTGAATCCTGCGGGGGGCGATCCGTCCACTTCAGCCGAGCGGAATATGTTAAAGTGGGTGATGAGGGGGGCCGCCTGTGACGGTTTATAGGTGATCAGGGTACTAAGCGGCACCATGACGCTGTCGGAGTTGCGCACGTAGTACTTATCCATGTCCGAAATAAGCGCCCTGTACATGGTATCAGCCTGGATGACCACATGGAAGGTCCGGTTATACAGGGTGAAGTTGTTGGTGAACAAACTTCCCATGTATGCCTGCATCGTAGTAAACACATTGCTGATATTGACGCCCAGTTTCTCGCACTTTTCCCTGTCAACCGTAAGGTCGTAGCTCGGGGTATGTGCAGAAAAGTAACAGACCGCATTGGCCAGAGAAGGTACTTTTTTGCACTCTGCCACAAACTTTCTTGTCACCTTTTCGAAGGCATATATATCATCGGTGGAACTACCTTGTTCAATCTGGAAAGCATATCCTGCTGCGATACCAATACCGCGTATGGGCGGGGGTTGGATGACATTCACCTGGGCGTTTTTTATTCCTGCCTGGGCAACCCGTTTATCGATGACTGCTTTGATACCGGGCCATTGGGTTTCAGGTGTGGTACGTTCGTCCCAGGGACTGAGCATGATGAACATAGAGCCCGAGTTGGAGGTTGCACCTCCATTGAGGATATTGAAACCGGAAATGGCTGTGTAATGCAGTATTCCGGGAGTAGTGCTGATGATCTTCATGATCTTTTCCATGGTCTGCACGGACTCCGTGGTCGAACTGGCATCTGCCATCTGATAAGTAACAAATAGCCTACCCCCGTCTTCTGTTGGCACGAATCCCGAAGGCTTCGTTTTAAACATGTAGTAGGTACCCGCACAAATGCCGATCAATATGATCACCACGATCCAGGAGTACCTAATACTTCTCCTTACCCCATGTGTATAGGCTTCTGCAAACCGGTCAAACTGCCGCTCGAACCAGGCAAAGAACTTATCCAAAAAGTTCTTTTTCCGCGTATGATCGGTAGGCTTCAACAAGAGGGTACAAAGGGCAGGGGTCAGGGACAGAGCGACGAAGGCCGATATCATGACGGAAATCGCAATGGTGATAGCAAACTGCTGGTATAGGCGTCCCACTATTCCTGGGATAAAACCTACGGGCACAAAGACGGCTGCCAGGATTAAGGCAATGGCAATGACCGGGGCCGATATCTCCTTCATGGCGTGGTAAGTCGCCTCTTTGGGGGACATTTGCTGATCATCTATATAATGCTGGACCGCCTCCACCACAATGATGGCGTCATCGACCACTATCCCAATGGCCAGCACAAAGCCGAACATGGTCAACGTATTGATGGTAAATCCCAGGGGTATGAAAAAACAAAATGTACCCAGGATAGAGACCGGTATGGCAAATATGGGTATCAGGGTAGCGCGCCAGTTCTGGAGGAAAAGAAACACCACAATAGCTACCAGGCCCAACGCTTTCAACAGGGTCCCCATCACCTCTTCCATGGACACCCGGATGATGGTGATGGATTCGAAGGGAACTTTATAGTCTACGTCGGATGGGAAGGATTTTTTCAATAAATCCAATTCTTTATAAACAGCATCCGCCGTTTGGAGGGCGTTACTGCCAGGCGCCTGATAAATCATTAGCAGGGAACACCTTTTCCCGTCCGTAAAGGCATTGCTGGAAAATGTAAACTTTCCCAACTCAACCCGGGCAATATCCCGGAGGTAAACCATTTTCCCGTTGGCAGGGTTTGCTTTGACGATGATATTCTCGTAGTCCTCCGGCTTACTCAGCATACCGTTAACGAGAATCCCGATCTCATGGGACTGATTGGTATACTGGGGTGGGGCTCCCACTGAACCCGCCGCCACATAAGCATCCTGAGAACTCAACGCCGTTTGTACATCACCAGGCGTGATGTTAAGGGCCGCCATTTTATCCGGATTCATCCAGATACGCATGGCAAATTGGTCTGTACGTGCCTGCACGTCACCCACACCAGGTACACGTAAGATGGCGTCTTCCACGAATACGTTGGTGTAGTTGTCGAGGTAGGTGATGTTGTGCGTTCCATTAGGAGAATAGATAGCTATCAACATCAACTGGTCCGGGTTGGATGCACGGACCGTTAAACCCAGTTTGCTGACCACAGAAGGCAGCAAGGGTTGGGCTATGCCAACGCGGTTTTGTACGTTAAGGGCGGATATGTAGACATTGGTTCCTATGTTGAAGGTTACCCTGATGCTCATTCCCCCTGAGTTGGTGGAGGTACTTTGCATATACTCCATACCGGGCGTACCGTTGACCTGTTCTTCAATGGGAATAGCCACCGTCTGCTCTACTGTCTCAGCGTCAGCCCCGGTATAGGAGCCGCTCACTCCGACACTGGGTGGAGATATATTGGGATACTGATCTACCGCCAGGTTAAACATCGATATGACTCCTGAGATGATCAGGATAACCGATACGACAATGGCAGTAACAGGTCTTTTTATAAATGTGTTTGCGATCATCCTTCCTGGGGTTTATGCTGCTGCCTAGACTTTTCCAATTCGTATTCCAGTTCAGCGTCGATACTCTGCGCTTCTACTTTCTTTTGTTTTTCCAACAAATCATCCCGATGTTCCTGTAGCCATTTCAGTTTATCCTTGCCATAAGTCAGACGGGTTATGACCACGTAAAGAACGGGCACTATGAAAATGGCCAATGTAGAAGCTGCGGTCATACCGCCCAGTACGGTGAATCCTATCGTTCTTCTGGCGACGGCGCCAGCACCGGTGGCCAGTACCAGGGGCATAACACCCAAAATGAAAGCCAGGGAGGTCATGATGATGGGACGCAACCGAAGCTTGACGGCTTCCAGGGTAGATGCTATCAGCTCTTCGCCCATGTCCACCCTAACCTTGGCGAATTCTACAATCAGGATGGCGTTCTTGGCCGCCAGACCAATCAAGGTGATCAGACCAATCTGGGCATATACGTTATCCGTCAAACTGGGCGCCAACAACAGGGTCAGGATGGCCCCAAACGCGCCGATGGGTACTGCCAGCAATACGGAGAAGGGCACTGACCAGCTTTCGTACAAGGCTGCAAGGAAGAGGAATACGAAAGTAATGGAGAACATGAAGATGTAAATGGTGGTGTTACCTGCCCGGATTTCTTCATAGCTCAATCCGGAGAACTCGAAGTTATACCCTTGAGGTAGGATACGGGTCGCTATAGCCTGAAGTGAATCCGTAGCTTGGGTACTACTGAATCCTGGAGCTGGAGCTCCATCCACTTCTGCGGACCGGAAGATGTTGAAGTGGGAAATCAGGGGTGCTGCTTCCGTCGGTGTATAGGTAACCAATGTACCCAGGGGTACCATAGCTGAATCAGAATTGCGGACGTAATACTTGTTCATGTCCGTTATCATCGTACGGAATGCCGTATCGGCCTGGACCACTACGTGGAAGGTCCGGTTATATTCGGTGAAGTCGTTGATGTATAAACTTCCCATGAAGGCCTGAATGGTCGTAAACACATCGCCGATATTGACGCCGATCTTTTCACATTTTTCCCTGTCTACCTGAAGATTATAGCTGGGCGTGTTGGCGGAATAATAACTGTAGGCTCCGGTAATGGCCGGGTTCTTATTGACTTCGGTGACGAACTTGTTGACGACGGTCTGGAATTGCTGCAGGTTGTCCGTGGTACTGCGTTGCTCAATCTGGAAATTGAACCCGACTGTTTCTCCCACCCCAGGGATAGGGGAGGGTTGAATGACCTGTACATTGGCATCTTTTACACCTGCATCTGCGATCCGTTTCTGCATGACCTCCAAGATACCGGGTACTTTCTGGTCTTCGTCACCCCTTTCATCCCAGGGTTTAAGCTGCACATAAATGGTACCTGCGTTGGAGTTGGTAGCATTGTTCACCACATTCAATCCTGACAAGGCTGCATAGTGCGCGACCCCGGGCGTTTCTGTCACCACCTTCATCAGGCGGTTCATGACATCTACCGAACGGACAGTGGATGCGGCAGGGGGAAGCTGGAAGGTCACGTATAAGTTACCATCATCTTCCGAAGGGATAAAGCCGGTGGGCTTTTTCTCGAACATGAATATGGTAGCTATACAAATGCACACCAGCAATATGATGATGTATTTGGAGGCTTTGATACTCCTGGCAACGCCATTCTTATAGCTTTCCGTTATCCGGTCAAACCAGTTGTTGAATTTGTTAAACATTTTGGCCATGCCCCTTTTCTGCTTTTCCGGATCCGAAGGCTTAAGCAGTAACGTACACAAGGCTGGTGTAAGGGATAGCGCTATAAAGGCAGACAGGATCACCGAAATGGCGATGGTGATGGCAAATTGTTGGTAGAGCCTTCCTACGATCCCGGGTATAAAGCCCACGGGCACAAACACAGCCGCCAGGATGAGCGCAATGGCTACCACCGGGGCGGATATGTCCTTCATGGCCACATAGGTCGCCTCTTTAGGCGACATCTTATTGTGGTCTATATAATGTTGTACTGCTTCCACCACGATGATGGCGTCATCCACCACTATACCGATGGCCAGCACGAAGCCGAACATGGTGAGGGTGTTGATGGTAAAGCCTAGTGGAATAAAGAAAATAAACGTACCGAATATGGATACCGGAATAGCCAGGATCGGAATCAGGGTTGACCGGAAGTTCTGTAAGAACACAAATACCACGATGGCCACCAGGCCAAGGGTCATTAACAAGGTCACGACCACATCTGACATGGACACTTTCACCACCGTCACTGCCTCAAAAGGCACGGAATAGGCTACATCAGCGGGGAAAGATTGCTTCAGCAGGGCGAGTTCCTTGTAAATACCATTGGCTGTTTCCAGGGCGTTGCTGCCGGGGGCCTGATATACACGGAGGAAGGAAGCGCGGTGACCGTCCACGAAGGAATTAGAAGAAAAAGTAAACTTGCCCAGTTCTACCCTGGCCACGTCTTTGAGATAAATCATCTGACCCGTACCAGGTATGGCCTTTATGATGATGTTTTCAAACTCAGACACTTTTGAGAGCCTTCCGTTGACCAGGATGCCGATTTCGAAAGCCTGGGTCTTTGACTGGGGCGGAACACCAGCAGAACCTGCTGCCACCTGAACGTTCTGGGCATTCAGGGCGTTGATGATGTCTCCAGGCATCAGGGAATAGGATGCCATCTTCTGAGGGTTCATCCATACGCGCATGCTGAAGTCATCGGTAAAACGGGCAATGCTGCCTACGCCTGGAACACGCAACAAGGCGTCCTGTATGAATATGTTGGTGTAGTTATCCAGGAAAGTGATATCGTGCGTGCCTTTGGGTGCATACACGGCTATCATCATCAGCTGGCTGGGGTTGATGGCCCTTACGGTGATACCCAGACGGCTGGCCACAGTGGGTAACAAGGGATTTGCGATGCTCACCCTGTTTTGTACGTCCAGGGTGGCGATGTCGATATCTGTCCCGATGTTGAACGTCACATTCATGTTCATCAGCCCATTATTGGTGCTGTTGGACTGCATGTATTCCATGCCGGGACTACCGTTCACCTGCTCTTCAATAGGGGTGGCTACTGTCTGTTCCACCGTTTGGGCGTCTGCTCCGGTAAACTGTCCGTTTACCTGGACTACAGGAGGGGTAATATCCGGGTACTGGTCAATCGGCAGGTTCAGTATGGAAATAGCGCCCGCAATCACCAATACGATGGATACCACCATGGCGGTCACCGGACGTTTAATAAATGTATTCGCAATCATAGAATTGTAATAAGGGCCCTTATGCCTTTTGGTTATTGCTGCTGTCTCTTACCTGCGCTCGCGCTGTCATTTCCTTTCTTACCATCAGCGCTGTTTGCGCCTCCACCGTTTGCGCCTGCGCCTTGGGAACCCGCTGCGTCTTGTGGTTTGCTGGAGGCATTGATCTGGGAACCTTCATGAATTGCTTGTACACCGTCAACGATTATCTTGTCCCCTTCATTGATACCAGATCGGACAATGACATTGGCCCCAATGGTTTGACCGAGTTGCACTTTTTTCTGGAACGCGCGAAGCTTAGGCGTTTCTGCGGTATCTGCTTTTTGCGCTTTGGCGGTAGTGTCTGATGATTTAAGCACTGTATCCTTTGCAACGAACAAGAAGAACTCGCCCATTTGTTCAACCACAGCCCTGGAGGGTACGACAATCTGGGGGGCTTCATCTTGATTGTGGACCCTGACGATTGTACTCATTCCCGGTCTGAGGTAATAACCCTTATTGGGGAAAGTCAGACGGACGGTAATGGTACCCGTTTGAGGATCTACCGCCCTGTCTATAATGGCAATCTTACCAAGCTGAGGATAGACCTGGCCGTTGGGCAGGATGATGGTGAACAAGGAATCAATATCATGTTGTTTGTTCTTCTGGAGGTCTTCCATATGAGGAAGTTGGGCTTCCGGAATCACAAAGTCTACAGCCATGGGGTCATCGCTGGAGATGGTGTTGAGCACGGTGGTTCCCGGAGATACCAGGTTACCCAGCCTCACCTGAGAGATACCGATCGTACCGTCAAAGGGCGCATAGATGCTGGCATACGTAAGGTTCGTCAAGGCCGTTTTCAACTGTTGCTGGGCAGCCTTTACCGAATCTACCGCATTTTGGTAGGAGATTACTGCGTGATCGACCACCTGGGTGGCAATGGCATTGTATTTAGCCAGGTAGGTATAACGATCGGCATCCTGCTTTGTTTGCTTCAGGATACCAGAGTCTACCCTTAGGTTGGCCCGGGCCTGGTCCACCGCTGCCTGGTAGAGGCGCTCGTCGAGGCTGTACAAACGCTGCCCCTTTGTGACGTGGGCGCCTTCTGTAAAGTAGATGCCAGTAATATACCCGGTTACCTGGGCGCTTAGGTTAACCTGGGCGAGCGCAACCGTAGTGGCTGGGTATTTATCAAAATAAGTTACGTGTTGGGCAGTGGCTGTCATTATATTGACAGGAACCGGAGGCGGCGTTGGCGTCGGCTTGTGTCCACACGAAAAGGCAACGAAGCAAAAGAGGATAACTAAACTCAATACAGCTCTATTCATAGAGATGACTTATTTAAAAGACGTTAAGGTTGTTTGATGGTTATGTCTCCCATGGCTTTTTCCAGGCTTACTTTACTTGCCAGCAAGGTGAACAGGGAATTGATATAGCCAATTTGAGCGGAGATCAGATTTGATTGGGC
>CAJCIQ010000248.1 GCA_903970475.1 Beijerinckiaceae bacterium | reverse complement strand
CAAAAATACGCTTTCATACACCTGGAGTATGTTTTTGACAATACCTCCAATCCTACCATGGATATTTGGAAGGGTTTACGCTGGAAAATATATAATGACTTTTACAAGCAGGTAGGGACCAAAACCTCATCCGGAGACAATGGATTAATGAATGACCTAGGATTTGATGCCCGTTATTACTTGCCCATTTACAGGAACTTCATCTGGGCCATCAGGGCAGCTGGAGATTATTCCTTTATCGGAGACCAACACATCATTTACTACGTGGGAGGTATGGACGGATGGATCGGACCTAAATTCAATAACGGCAATACGCCAGATGGGACCATCAATTATATTTACCAGGGCCTGGCACTGAACCTGAGGGGATATGACCAGAACGCCATTAACGGGGATTGTGCCACCACCATTAACTCCGAGTTCAGGTTGCCTATTTTCACCACCTTTTTCAATAAGCCCATCAACAATGCCTTCCTGAGGAATTTCATGGTCACTCAGTTTGTCGACCTGGGTACCGCTTCCAACGGTCTGGGTGATTGGAAAAGACCGACGATTCATTACACCGACAGAAGCTCAGACCCCAACAATCCCTACCCCACACCCATTGACCTTTACACTAAGTTAGCGGGCATAGGACCCTTCCTGGGCGGATATGGTTTTGGTATCCGTAGCACGTTGTTAGGCTACTTCCTGAAACTGGATGCCGGATGGCCAATGAATGGCTTCTTCCAGGGTAGCCCCAAATGGTATTTCTCCTTGGGATTTGACTTCTAGCAGCAGATAATCATCTTATTTTTGAAGGCCTTCAGTTGACCGCATGACGGGAACGCTGAGGGCCTTCAGCATTCTATAACCAGCCATCAGCAATCCCCCGAATAAAAGGGATACGGCCCAGGTTTGACGATATTGATAGGGGAAGATGACCCTTGCACCGATGCTCTTTAACAATGTCAGCGGATGTACGATGATGTCCCAGGTATTGAAACGCTCAAACCGACCCAGGTAAACCCCAAGTCCACACAACAAAAAGACGGCAATCAGGCTGATACTTACCGGTCTGGCTGCATACCTGGTCAACAGCCATTTTTCCACGTGCATAATAGAAGCATAGGCCAACAACACCCCATTCCAGGCTGCCGAATACACAATCACGATGTCCAGATAGGCTGGGACCGGAGGCCGCTCCTGAAAATGGATCATATCCGTAATCAGGTAGGGGGCGTTGGGCAGAAAAAAGAACCAGGTGCCCAGACACAGCAGATTACGGCGCGTAGTTATAGACCGGGTGGTATCCAGGAAAGAACTGGCCAATAATGGTATGAATGCCAGATAGAGATTCCAATAGTAAAAGCCATAGGTCAGGGAATGCGTATAAATCATCCTGAACGTGACCAACCCCACAGGGATACTCAGAGATAATAACCACCAACGCCAGGAAATCATTGCTTGTTTCATATAAGTTGCCAGATTTTAGGAAGGAATATAATGGCGCCAATGACAGCGGAAATAACGGAAGACCATAGTACCGCGCCCGCCGCTATATCTTTGACGTAACGCACATAATCATCTTTTTCCCGGGTGATCCTGTCACAGGCCTTTTCAATGGCGCTATTGACCATTTCCAGGGAGATGACCAGTGCGATACATAATAGGATAATACACCATTGAAGTTGGCTCAGGCCAAGCAAGGCAGAAACCAGGATAACCAAAATACCCACACTAAGCTGGATACGACAATTACTTTCTCCGGAGAATGCAGAAACTATACCCCCAAAAGCATATGTAAACGAACGAAAAAAACGCCTCATGGTTCCTATATATTAAAGTGCTTTGTATTGCAAAGTTATAGTACAAAAAAAATGCCGTTTACGGCCCCCTCCTCTTGCGAGTGAATCATTGCTTCCGGCCCCTACTCCAGAGATCGGATCATCGCCTCCAGCGCCTTAGTCCAGCGATCTGATCATCGCCTCCAGCGCTTCCAGGTGTTGCTTAAATGCTTTTTCCCCTGCTTTGGTCACCGAATAGGTTGTTTGTGTCTTCCGGCCAATAAATCCCTTTTGAACCTTTATAAACCCGCTTTCCTCCAAGGTTTTGAGGTGAGAGGCCAGGTTACCATCCGTTACTTCAATGAGTTCCTTTAACTCATTGAAGTTGACGGATTCATTGACCACGAGCGCACTCATGATCCCCAGTCTTATCCTGGAATCAAACAATTTATTCAGGTTGGCTATGGGATTCTTCATATTTACTTACCCTGATTGGCCTCGTATTTCCTCCACATCCAGATACCATATACGATATGAAGGACCCCGAAACCGAGCGCCCAAAAATACAATCCATATCCTGGCATCCAACAATTAATAGCACCTAATATGATTAAAGCATAACCCAGGTACCGGATTTCTCCCAAAGTATATTTACTTCCGTTGACCAGAGCCAGCCCATAAAACAAAAGACAGACAGGCGCCAGCAGGCCAACCGTATCCAAATAAATCAACCTTGCCGCTAATACCCCTCCAGCCAGCATAGGTACGGTTATACTCCAGAATAATCTTTTCGTGGCAGCTCCCCACATCGAAACCCTTTCGCGCCTGCTTCTCAACCAGGTAAAAAAGGTGGCTGAAACCAAAGCCGCTACAAATACGCAAAAAGCCAACAGCACCAACCGCGTTTTGAGTTCTCCCAAACCCAACCGCAGATCTATAGTGCCTTCCTTTAGAAAAGCAAATTGCTTATGCGCCAGAAAAGCCCCGATCAGGGCGCAAATGCCCGCAGAAACGCCACTCCATCCGCTTAGACTGATGAAACGGCTGCTGCGCTCCATCATATTACGTATGTCTTTGAGGGTGTCTAAAGAAGGGGACTTCGTAGATTCCATAAAGTGCTTTGTATTGCAAAGTAATAGAAAACCTTGATCAATTCCAAGTTTCCAGGGTCAATTTTAACGTATATTCAACCCCAATGTTTAAAGCGCTTGGAACGTTATTACCTTTAGCTTGGATATATTTTCATTGATTTCTCACCGCAATACTGCCTCTAAAAGGGTCTTATCCCTGCTAACCGCCCTTATCCTGGCGACAGGGGCAACTTATGCACAGGAAAACGGCTGTCCCACCATGGGGCAGAATCCACAAACAGCCTTCCCTGTCTGCGGGACCAGTGTTTTTAGCCAGTCCAGTGTGCCATTATGCACCGGTATAAATGTCCCGAACTCTTGCAATGTCCCAATTCCGGATGCCAACCCGTTTTATTATGTTTTTACCTGCTTCCAGTCTGGAACGCTGGGTTTCCTCATCACACCCAATAATCTGGGAGACGATTATGATTGGTCCCTATTTGACATAACAGGCCAAAGTAGCCCCAATAATATTTACTCGGACGCCTCCCTTATCGTTGCCTATGACTGGTCAGGTACGGTGGGCCTGACGGGAGCATCAAGCGGTGGAACCCAACTCAGAGAGTGCGAATCGAGTGATATTAATGGGGTCATTAGTTACGTAAATCCTTTCAGCAGCATGCCGGACCTAATAAGGGGTCACAAATATTTACTCCTTATAAGCCACTATACTTCAAGCCAAAGCGGCTATGCTCTTTCTTTTAACAACAATGCTTCTATCCCCAATTATGGCAGCGATGTTGGTACAGCCGTCATCACAGACACAACCCAGCCCAGGCTGGTCAGCGCATCACCCGCAAATTGTGGCACTACCCTGGTAAAGGTGGCCCTTGATAAACAAATGTTGTGCAGCAGCCTGGCGGCAGATGGAAGCGATTTTCAACTAGTTCCTGCCGGGCCCGCTATCATTGCCGCCTCGGGAGACTATTGCAATTCGGGATTTGAAATGGATTCCGTGACCCTCACTTTCACTGGCCCCATTCCCCCCGGTAACTATAGTATTGTCGCCCGCAACGGCAGCGATGGAAATACAGTGTTGGACGCTTGCTCCACGCCCATACCCGTAGGATATTCCGTTCCCCTTTTGGTGCCCGTTCCCCCACCGCCACCGCCTTTTGATAGCCTGGAACCCGCAGGTTGTGCGCCTACTTCGCTTACCGTCGTATTATCCCAGGGGATTCAGTGCAGCAGTGTGGCCCCTGATGGAAGCGATTTTAAGCTATCCGGTCCCGGAAGTATCACCATTACTGCCGCCTCATGCGTTCCCGATTCCTCCAATAAAGTGCGCGTCCAGCTATCCGGCCCCATTGATCAGGCTGGCGCTTACAAACTCACCCTGGTCAAGGGTACCGATGGCAACACCCTCATTGATACCTGCTCCCAGGAATTAACCGCCGGACAAAGCATATCTTTTACAACAGCAGATACTGTCTTCGCTCAGATCCAGGATCAGGTCATATTAGGTTGCCATCAGGATACCATTGACTGGGTCGGTGCAGGAGGAAATGGCATCAATCAATGGAACTGGACCTTCGGTATCGCTCAGTCAGGAAGTGGTTCCGGTCAGACAGGCTCTACTATAAATGCCAACGGGGAAAATCAGCAGGAAATCTATACCCTGTTCGGCAACGAAACTGCCAAGCTCGTCGTCAGCAACGGTACCTGTTCCGATTCCGCGACCGCAGTAGTAAACCTCAATAATACCCTGAAGGCAGTCTTTGAAGCCACCAATTTACTCTGCCCCAGGGATCAGGCTTCTTTCTCAGACAGCAGCATTGGCGCTATCGTTTCCTATAACTGGATATTTGGAGACGGTACCACCAGCAGTCTGGAATATCCCCCCGCTAAAACCTATCCGGATCTTCCACAGGACAAAAGTTATACGGTACTACTGATCGTCTCCAATGGGCCTGGATGTTTTGATACCGCCGCCCAGGCCATCCAGGTTATTGCCAATTGCTATATTGCCGTCCCCTCAGCCTTCACCCCCAACGGAGACGGGATCAACGATTACCTCTATCCCCTCAATGCCTATAAAGCAGTAAACCTGGAGTTCAGGGTATACGACCGTTTTGGCCAGATTGTTTTCCAAACCACCAATTGGACCATCCGCTGGGATGGAACCGTCAATGGTAAACCTCAACCAGTGGGCGCCTATGTCTGGACCCTCCGGTATACCAACAGCGACTCCGGGGAAAAAGTATCTCAAAAGGGAACTACCGTACTCATTCGCTAAAGCGGATTTTAAGTAATTTGTTGTGCATGGAGCAGTTAGAAGTCTTTATTCAATCCTCCTTCCAAACAGAAGCGACAGAAGCCCAAACCATCAGCAGTTTCTTTCAACCCCGCACCTTAAAGAAAGGAGAATTCCTTTTCCGTGCTGGAAGGCCTTGCAATGCCATGGCTTTTTTAGCCGCCGGACTTATCCGGATCTACCTGGAAGCAGGAGATAAAGAGGTCACCCAGTGGATCCTCACCAAAGATTATTTTACCACAGACCTTTCCAGCTTCGTTATGGGCAAGCCAGGACGCTGGAATATGCAGGCCATAGAAGACGCTGAAATATGGGTCATTCAGAAGGAGGATTATCAAAAATTAGCAGCGGCAGTACCCCGTTGGATCGAGTTTGAACGCATGTTGCTCATTCATTGTTTTGTGTACATGGAAGAAAGGGTTTTCAACCTCTTATCCATGAGTGCGGAAGAACGCTTCCAGCAATTATTTATTCAACAACCTGACCTATTCAATAAGGTTCCCCTTCAATATCTGGCCTCCATGATGGGCATGACCCCGGAAACCCTGAGCCGCCTCCGAAAGAAAATGCTGACCTGACTTCTTGATTTTTATCAATTCGACAGCTTGAGCCTGCGACTACCTTTGGTTAAAATTAAAACACATGCAAACCATACTAGGCGCAAACGGCGTCATAGCCAGGGAACTAGCCATAGCATTGGCAACCACCTATACCAAAGACATCAGATTGGTAAGCCGTCATCCCCAGAAAGTAAATGAAACAGATCAGCTCCTGAAAGCAGACCTCCTGGATAAAGAACAGGTCAAAGCCGCCTGTGCAGGTTCAGAAGTCGTATACCTCACTGCCGGGCTGAAATACGATCATCAAGTATGGGCAGCCCAATGGCCCGTCATCATAGATAACGTCATTGAAGGATGTAGGAAAGCGGGAGCCCGTCTGATCTTCTTCAGTAATGTTTATGCCTTGGGAGAAGTCCATGGCTGGATGACAGAGCAAACCCCGATGAATCCCTCCAGCAAGAAGGGAAAGATCAGGGCCCAGATAGAAAAGAGGTTGTTGGAAGAAATGCAAAAAGGTATTATCCCTGTCATCATTGCAAGGGCACCTGACTTCTATGGCCCGGACTCCAAAAACAGTATGGCTCAGATGATGGTTTTCGACAACCTGAGCAAGGGTAAAAAACCCCAATGGCTGGTCAATGCTAAAACCAAACATTCCCTGATCTATACACCGGATGCCGGAAAAGCGACTGCCATTCTTGGCAATACCCCTTCAGCCTTCAACAGGATATGGAATCTACCCACTGCCAAGGAGGCCCTTACAGGAGAAGCCTTTATTGCCAAAGCGGCCAAAGCCTTTGGAAGACCCGCATCCTTTACCATACTCCCCACCTGGATGCTGGTCATGGCCGGATGGTTTGTACCTGACATCAAAGGCGTCATAGAAATGCTCTATCAACAAAGGATAGACTACCTTTTTGACAGCAGTGATTTTGAAAAAACCTTTGGGTTTACCCCCACCTCTTATGATGAAGGCATCAGGCAGATCAGGGCCTCGTATCCCCAGGTCCAATGATCATTAGATATGTGACTTCAGGATCTGCTGCACATATACACTGTACAAGGAAAGCGGGATAAGCGCCAGTAACTTCATTTTCTGGCTTCGCTCACAAAGCAGCATGGAAGAAAAAGAGTACACGAAAATGTTTTCGATCACATCCTTAACGTACTTATTTCCCTTTCCATACATCTTTTCCGCAAAGAGCATACATTTTTTTACCTCTAAAAAGTCATTTAACGTGGCTTTCTGTTTGGCATAGTCGGTTAATCCTTGAATAGTAGAATGAATGTCCAGCGCGGCTAATTCGGGGATGTCATTGGATACCTGAGGAAACTCGTCCCTCATACATGCAACCACTTCGTATTGGTTTATCATAAAAGAAGCGATTTATACGCCTGTATGGGGAATAACCAAAGGGCATACCACATTATTACCTGTTTTGGAGCGTACCCTGGAAAACGCTCTGATTCACAAGTAAATGTGCTGTTTTTGCTTTCGTATAAGGTTAATGCCCCTGATCATAAACCGTGTCAAAATGGAAGTGTTTTTCAGAAAAGCATCGTTACCTTCCGTTTTTATTCATTCAATATCACGGACATGCGTTATCGACTATTGCTGCCTTTCTTGCTACTTGCCTTGGGCGCAACCGCCCAGGTTGACCTTTCCAGAGGGTGGAAATTTCACACAGGAGACAATACGGCCTGGTCTTCCCCATCCTTAAATGAAGACGACTGGAAACCCATTGAGGTGGGTAAACAATGGGAAGTTCAGGGTTACCCTGATCTGGACGGATATGCCTGGTATAGGTTGCATGTAGTGATCCCTTCGGCACTGAAAAACAATTCCTTTTTGAAAGAGAGCCTGAGGTTTGACCTGGGCCGCATAGACGATGGAGATCAGGTATTTCTCAATGGAAAACTCATAGGCGCCAATGCAGGTAGAAGTACCGATATTACACAAGGCCAGTATGATCTTCTCAGAAATTATACGGTGTCTATCAACGACAGCAGCATACATTGGGATCAGGATAACGTCATCGCCGTAAGGGTGTATGATCATGGCGGAGGCGGAGGCATGTACGAGGGTAGGTATACCTTGAATATGACCGATGTTACAGATTTTGTAAGCATTGATGATCACTCTTTCTCATTTAAATTCAAGGGCCCTCGTAGGGTAAGGAAAAACATTTCCCTCAAATCAACAGACACTCATTATATTTTCTCAGGAAACCTGACTATTTCTGTAGAAGATCCGTTGACCGGAGCTGTGGTGTACCATAAAGTCGTTCCTGTCAATGCATTCTCCCGGGCTGAACCCTTCCGCTATGTATACAGCGTTCAGCTACCAGCACAGCAATCCTACACCGTCCAGTATATTTTCCATGACCGGAAGTCCAAAAAAGAGGTTAGTGCTACAGAGGGCATTCCCTATATCCTCACCCCTGTCCAAGCCGCTACTCCCCGCATCAACGGTGCATCCATTGTTGGCGTCAGACCTACCCACCCCTTGATATTTAAGGTTCCCGCCACAGGAACAGGCCCCATCACCTATACGGCCCAAGGGCTACCTAAAGGACTACTGATCAATGAAACAACCGGTGTTATCAGTGGATCTGTCTCCGATACGGGAACCTATCACGTACACCTTACAGCATCCAATGCCCTAGGACATGGTACCAAAGAACTGCGTATTGTTGTAGGCAGTCAGATTTCCCTTACGCCCGCCTTGGGTTGGAACAGTTGGAACTGTTGGGGACTAAGCGTTAGTGACGTCAAAGTGAAAGGTGCAGCAGACGCCATGAGAAGGATTGGATTAATCAATCATGGATGGACTTATATCAATATGGATGACGGATGGGAAAGAGAAACCCGGGATAGCAAAGGAGAAATTGTCCCCAACAGTAAATTCCCCGATATGGCCAAAATGACGGCCTATGTCCATTCCCTTGGCCTGAGGGTGGGTATTTATTCTTCTCCCGGTCCCCGTACCTGCGGAGGTTATCTGGGTAGTTACCAGCACGAGGTACAGGATGCCCAAACCTACGCCAAATGGGGTATAGACTACCTGAAATACGATTGGTGCTCTTATGGGGATTTATTCCCCAATCCCAACCTGGATGAGATGAAAAAGCCCTACCAGGTCATGCGTTCCGCCCTGGATCAGGTAAACAGGGATATCCTGTTTAGCTTTTGCCAATACGGCATGGGTGATGTATGGAAATGGGGTGGCCAAACCGGGGGCAATTCCTGGAGGACAACTGGGGACATTACCGATACCTGGGGATCCATGTCGGGCATAGGCTTCCATCAGGATGTTTGTGCACCCTATACCCGTCCGGGCAACTGGAATGATCCAGACATGCTGGTCGTTGGAAAAGTAGGTTGGGGCCCAAGCCTACACGGCACCCGACTCAGCCCCGATGAACAATATACCCATATCAGTTTGTGGTGCTTGTTATCATCTCCTTTGTTGATCGGATGTGACATGACCCAAATGGATGACTTTACCCTTAACCTCCTTAGTAACGATGAAGTATTGGCCATTGACCAGGATGCCTTGGGCAGTCCTGCCACCAAAAAGGTCCTTAGCGATGACATACAGATCTGGACCAAACCCATGGAAGACGGAAGCGTGGCTGTAGGTATCTTCAACCTGGGCGCCCATACTTCCACCACGGCACTGACCTTCTCCGACCTGGGCCTTAACGGGCCCCAGCAAGTAAGAGATTGCTGGAGGCAAAAAGACCTGGGCACTTATATTGGAACCTATCCTTCAGGAAGCATTCCTTCCCACGGGGTGATCTTGTTGCGCATCCGTGCCGCTCAGTAAGCTCCGTCGCTCATTCGCCACTCTATACGACTTAGGCCCGACGCTATAGTAACACTCTAGACCCTATGTCACCAGAAACTTTTGTGCTTTAGAAACAAACAAATGTTTCCGGTGGCATAGGGCCTTAATACTTCAAAACATCAGGCGGTGATGATCCTCACGGTCACCATGCCCCAAACCGTGAGGTTGGCGCTAGATGGGCTGTATGTCTTGGTCAACTTTTGTTTTTTCACCATTCACAAAAGTTGACTAAGACCTATGGCCCTTAACGTTGCTAAACAGTTGACCGGCGCCGTGTTGCGACTAGCTGTCCTTATGCTTATAGTTCCTGTAAGCCCATCCGAAGATCAGGACAGTCCAATTAAACCGGCTCCAATGAATACCAAAATAGCCAGCCCAAGGACTTTTTGCTTTTTTTGCACATACATAAACATAGGTATTAAAATTAGTTAATATCATTAACTATTATCATGGACCACAATAATACGCACCAGCCCCGGATAGGCCAATTACATACGGACACAGCGAAGGTTAACGGGTAATCAATACAGGTTCGTAGCTGTATAGAAGTTTAGGTCTTCAAATGCGCTCACGCGGTTGAACAATATGGTATTTACCTGAACGACATTGCTCTTATAGGCGTCATAAAATGACTGGAATTGAAGCAAGCTGATATTTCTTTTTTCGTAATTATCCAGCTCTGCCTTAGACAACTCTTCGAATTCCCCGGAAAATGCCGGATCTATACTTTGAGCGAGTTTATTATTTGCGTAAGCTTTCTGCAAGGCACGGTATACATTTTCCTGAACGGTTAGCTCTGTGCTCTTCTGCGTGGCTGTCGCAAATCCAATCATTGCCTTTGCAGATTTGATATTACCCTGGTTCCTGTTAAGAAAAGGTAGGTCTATGGATGCCCCCAGAGAAGTCAGGTTGTTGACAAAGCTACCTTGCTGATCATAACCAAGTGATAAGGTAAGGTCAGGCACAGCCAAGGCTTTTTGGTAATTGTATTGCAACTTGTTGATTTCCGTATTTTCCCTAGCAATCTTCAGATCTGTACGATTTGCGTCCGCAGAGTCAATTAACGCCGTTAGTGCATATTTGGCAGGGTCCAGGGCCTTCACACTATTGGTATCCACATCCGGGACCACATATACGGAGTGGTTTACCTGAAGAACCAGTTTGAGTTCACTTTCCGTGTCGTTGATCTGATTGATCAGGTCATTGTATTCGCTTTGAAGGCTATACAACTGAGCTTTGACCTGTACCACTTCCGACCGGGCTATGTAACCTTTGCCGGCCTGCTGGTCATAGGCTTTCACTACTTTTTGAAGGGCGGTAATCTCTTCGTCGTATACCCTGGCCGTCTGCTGTAAATAATATATATTAAAAAAATCAGTCCTGAGTGTATACTTTAAGGTCCTCAACAAATCATACAACTGATACCTGGCCAGTTCTGTATTGGCTTTTGCAATATCAATGGAGATGCCCCTCTTGCGCGCCAGCAGGATGAGCTGGGATATACCACCGGAAAGCTCCCCATTTGGATAACCAAAGGGGAAAAAGGATTTCGTTTGGGTGTTATAAACGAGGGTATTAACGGACAAATTAGGGTTTGGCCAAAGTTTGGCCTGCAAAATCAACGCATCCTGGGCATCCACATTATATCGCTGGGCAAGCAACTGTAAGTTCTGCCTGACGAAAATGTTTTCCGCACTATCGATTCCAATCTTCAGGGTATCTGCCTTCAACTGACTTTCATCACCATTCTGCGCAAATAAGGGCTGCACGCCCGAAAACAAAACCAAAGCTACCAACACAATCTTCCCAGTCATACGAAACCTACTTTGCATACGAGTTATATTAAATTAATTTACCAAGCTTTCATTTGAGCCCGAGGATAACCTCAGCGGAACAACCTCGCAAATTAAATTGGATATTGTATTATAAAAAATATAAATGCAGCTCTTTTGCACCACGTAAAGTTAGATTGCGCAATAACCAAATGCTTTTCTAATCAATTAGAATGCTTTAATGAAAGGATTAGATTTTATTAATTGAATGATTATCAGCAAAATGCGTCGAAATCATACGGGGAATATGATGAAAAAGGTGGTACCCTTTCCCAATTCGGAGCGCACTTGAACGGAAGCATTGTGTAAACGGAAAATCTTATCACTTAAGGAAAGCCCTATCCCCACTCCGTCATGGCCTATGGCATTACTGCCTCTGTAAAAGGGTTGAAATATATTGGGCAAATCCTCTGGCTTAATCCCGATTCCCAGGTCCGCTATGCTGATCACTGCTTTATTGTCCTGAACACCCATCGTACAGGTAACGGTCTGGCCCCCGGAGAATTTTACTGCGTTTTTCAATATATTACCTAAAGCAATAAACAAAAGATGGCTGTTCCCTGAGATGGTATACCGTTTGGGATCTTCCGGAAGGTTATACTGCAAAAGTATCTTGGAGTCTGCCAGCCTGTGGCTCCATTCATCCTTAACCTGCCAGAGCAATTCGTCGAGCCTGATTTCATGGAAATCATTGACGTCCACATTGGAGTGGGACAACTCAAACAAGTGATTGATCAGATCGGTCAGTTTTTCGGATTCTACCAATACGTCTGCCAATACCTTCTTATACTCTTCCTTATCCCGTTCCACGCTCAGGGCTACTTCTATACCCCCCATAATGGAAGTAAGCGGGGTCCTCAGTTCATGGGAGGCATTGGCCACAAAGGAACGCTGGGCATCAAAAGACTGCTCCAGGTGCTCCAGGAGGTTATTAAAAGTAATAGAGAGCTCATTAATTTCATCCTTCCCCTCTTTTACAGGAAGCCTTTTATCCAGGCTGGTTGACCGGATGAATTTTACCGCGTTGATTATCCGGGTAATGGGATAAAGGGCAATGCGGGCGAATAGGGAACCTAAAAAATACATGACCAGGATGGAGATCAGCCATACGGAAAACATGGACCAGAAAAGCTGTCTGAGGGTCTCTTCCCCTTGAATATCCACAGCCGAAGCAAGAACCACAAAATTCCCTGAGTTATCCCTATAATATAACCCAACGGTCTGAATATTCCTTACACTATAATTGAGTTCTTCCTTTGACCGGACGTCATCGATGACCGCATGGGTCCATTGGTAGCCGGTATCCTGAAGAAAAACGGGCTTATCCTTATCATTGTATATCCTTACGATTTCATCCGATAAAGTTTGGGGATACTTTTTCTGAACCGACCTGAAGTTCTCCTCCGACAAAGAGTCCTCTGCCAGGAACAATTCTGCCGTGATCAAGGCCCTGTCCTTTAAGCGGGCATAAAAATTCCCAGCCCTGTACTTATAGGTCACGAAGTAAATCGTTGCCAACGCGCACAACAGCAATACCGCAAAAATGAGGGTAAATTGCAGGGATAGTCTGTCTCTGATTCTCATGGCGCTTATTTCTCTCTGAGGACGTAACCCATTCCTATGACGGTATGGATCAGCGGAGATCCGAATCCCTTATCGATCTTTTCGCGGAGGTAATTGATATAGACGTCTATGAGATTCGTCCTGCGGTTAAAGTCAATGCCCCAAACGGCTTCGGCTATAGAAGACCGGGACAGTACATTTCCTTTATTCTGAACCAACAGGTCCAGCAAAGCAAATTCCTTAGTGGTCAACAAAATTTCTTTGCCGGCCCTCCAGGCCTTTTTCTGATAGATGTCGATTTCCAGGTCGGCCACTTTTCGGATGGTACCAGGCGTTGCCGCGATCCTTCTCCGGCTAAGGGCCTTAATCCTGGCCAGCAATTCCTCAAAGTGAAAGGGCTTCACTAAGTAATCGTCTGCTCCTGATTCAAAACCGATGACTTTGTCCTGGGTCGTTCCAAGGGCCGTCAGCATGAGGATAGGCACATCCGGTTTGGCCTTGCGTATGGCCCTGCAAACTTCCAACCCGCTTTTCCCCGGAAGGATTACGTCCAGGATAATCAGGTCAAATTCTTCGTTGATCCCCTGGTTTTCACCCGCGATTCCATCACTGGCAAGCTCTACCGTATGTGTTTGTTCCTTGAGCCCTTTTTTGATGAAATCAGCGACTTTGGGTTCGTCTTCCACCAATAGAATATGCATATTGACTAAGTGTAACTTTAATGGATACTTTCACAAATCAGGTTACAAGCCCTGATAATATCTGTTGTACTGATATTCAGCGGTGGCGCAATCCTCATGCTTTGGGCATTGAACAGGAACCAGTCCGTAAATACACCTTTCCCGATGGCCCTGTCAATGACCCCTTTGTTGACTTCAAAGCTATCGAATTCTACTGCGATCATCAATCCTTGGCTCCGGACTTCCCGGATAGCAGGATGGGAAAGATTGGCCCTGAATATAGCTTCTTTTTCCGGGACCCCGCTAGTCATATCCTCAGAGAGCAGGGCATTAAATCCTGCCAACCCTGCCGCACAGCAAACGGGATGTCCGCCGAAGGTAGTGATATGTCCCAGTATAGGCGAATGCGCCAGCTCATGCATCAGGGGACGGTCGGCAATAAAAGCGCCCAAAGGCATTCCTCCACCCAGGGCTTTACCCAGCAATAAAATATCGGGTACAATGCCAAACTGTTCAAAGGCCCATAGGCTGCCACAGCGCCCAAAGGCACATTGGATTTCATCCAGGATCAGTAAGGCTCCCGCCTGGGTGCATTTGGCCCTTAAAGCCCGAATCCAAGCTGGATCGGGCGCCACCACCCCAGCTTCTCCCTGAATGGTTTCCAATACCACGGCGGCCGTATCCGCAGCTATGGCATCCAGGTCAGGAAAATGGTTATGCCTAAGATGGTATACACCTGGTAGCAAGGGCCGGAAAGCGTTTCGGAAAAATTCATCTCCCAGGAGACTAAGCGACCCCTGGGTGGATCCATGGTAGGCGTGCTGAAAAGCCAATATTTGTGTGCGGCCCGTTGCTCTCTTTGCCAGCTTCATGGCGCCCTCTACGGCTTCTGTGCCCGAATTGGTAAAGTATACACTATTCAGGCTATCTGGTAAATGATTCGCTAGCAGGGTTGCATAGTCCACCTGGGGCGACTGAATGATCTCCCCATATACCATGGTATGTAAATACTTATCCGCCTGGTTTTTAATAGCCTCCACTACTCTGGGATGCCGGTGGCCTATATGACAAACGTTGATGCCCCCTATGAGGTCAATGTACTGTTTCCCCTCCATGTCCCATAAGTAAGAACCTTCCGCCCTGGCAAATTCCAGCGCTAAAGGATTATCTGTAGTCTGGGCCACATGTCTCAAAAATAACTCCCGCTTCATGTGGCACAAAATTAATGGGATTAAACGCCAACCCACTAATATTAAGTTAGAGATATAGGAAAGTTTTTTGTTCTTTTGAAATAAAAATGTCAGTCATACTTCCGGTCAATGGGATCCAGCCCCAATGGGGTGATAATTGCTTCATAGCGCCTAACGCCACCATCGTCGGGGACGTGATCATGGGCATAGACTGTAGCGTTTGGTTCAATGCGGTATTAAGGGGAGACGTCAACAGCATCCGAATCGGTAATAAAGTGAATATTCAGGATGGGGCGGTTATCCACTGCACCTATCAGAAAACCAAAACCATCATCGGCAACAATGTATCTATTGGCCATAATGCCATTGTGCACGGATGTACTATTGCCGATAACGTCCTCATTGGCATGGGAGCCATCGTGATGGACGATGCCTTTATCGGGAGCAACAGCATCATCGCTGCGGGGGCTGTGGTCCTGGAAGGCACCCATGTAGAAGAGGGGACGATTTATGCCGGTGTCCCAGCCAAAAAGGTCAAAAACATTCCCCAGGAGCTGATCAGTGGCCAGATTGAGCGCATTGCCGGCAACTACCTCAAATATGCAGACTGGTTCCGGTAAATGTTGTATATTCAGGTTCAGATCCAACATCACCTGATATGAAAACCTTCCCATTGGTCCTGGTGACCCTCACCTTAGTGGCCGTATTATATGGCTGCGCCCCCAAATATGGCTGTCCGGCAAATGCCCGTAACACCGGGGCGGAAAATGCCGAAAACATAAAACATCCTTCCAGATACCCGAGTAGCCTCAACAAATTTTAGGAGTTCCCGGTGGACGTACCGGCCGGTGCCTGAGCCTTTCTTTTACCGGAGGTGATGATCAATAACACCGGCAACAAGACCAGGTTCGTAACCATAGCCACGAGCAAGGTTAAGGATATCAACCATCCCATGGATTTGGTTCCCCCAAAATTGCTGAAGCAAAAAATCACAAATCCTGCGATCAGCACCAGGGAAGTATAAATGATACTGATGCCTGTGTGGCGTATGGTCTGTTGTATGGTTTGGGTGACGTCTCCGTTATAAGCAGGTAATTCCTGTTTGTAGTTTACCAGAAAGCGAATGGTTACATCAATGGCTATTCCCAATGCGACGCTAAAAATGAGGACCGTACTAGGTTTTAATGGCACGCCCACCCATCCCATGATGCCGGCGGTAATGACCAGGGGGATGATATTGGGTATCAGCGAGCAGATCAAAATGCGAAAAGACTTAAACAGGTAAAGCATACAAAGGGCGATCAGCAGGAAGGCCCACATAATGCTGTCTTTTAGTCCATTGATGATAAAGCTGCTGCCTACCAGGAAAGTGATGGTGGACCCTGTGAAGGTAACTTTATAATGGGCGGTATCAAACAACTGTGCTGACCTTTTCTCCAGGGTATCCAATAACTTGGGAAGACGCTCAGTACCTACGTCAGCCATATTCACACTCAACCGGGTCCTTTGTTTTGCCGTATCGATAAAGGAATTGAGGATACGCCCAAAACCACCGGCTGCGCCCATAGATGAAGATGGGGCCAGATAATCTGCAATCAGCGGGGCATCAAAATCATTGGGCATGGCGTACTGAGTGCTATCCCCGGAATAAAATGCCTGTTTGACAAACTTCATCGCTTCTGCTATGGACAAGGGTCTACCAATTTCTGTAAAGCCAGCCATGGTTTGGGACAAAGAATCCATCTTGGTGAATACCCGCAAAGCTTTAAGCCCACTTAACCCTCTTCTCTTTTTGGTATCCACCACAATTTCCAAAGGCATGACCCCATGAAAATTGTGTTCTATGAATTTAAGGTCCGTATAGATCTTGTCGTTTTTGGGCAAGTCATCCACGATATAGCCCACTGACTTTAGCCGGAACAATCCTGCAATGGCAATTACCAGCACCACACCCGTCACAGCAAACACCATGGTCCTGCGCACAAATACCCAGTTCTCAATCTTTAACAACCAACGATTGATGAGATCATTTTCCAGATAGCGCGTATGGGAAGGTTTGGGTTCTGGCAAGTAGCTCAACAAGCCGGGCAAAACGCAAAAGGAAATCACGAAGAGGGCCATGATGTTTATCCCGGCAACGATCCCAAACTCTTTCAATATCGGGCTTTGGGTGAGGGCAAATACAGCAAACCCTATGGCTGCCGATACGTTACACATGAAAGTAACAATACCCATACGGCTGACCATGCCTTGCAGGGCTGCCTGTTTCCCCTTCCCTTTGAGGTATTCCGTATGGTACTTATTGAGGAAATAAA
>CAJCIQ010000247.1 GCA_903970475.1 Beijerinckiaceae bacterium | reverse complement strand
AGGGGCCTCATTATAACGCGAACCCCCGGGACGAAACCCAGGGGTATTTGCAGGCAAGCGCGTGAGTATTCACAACGCAATCTGTTTATCGACCATCATTTTACGGAGGTTAATTAATCCGTAACGCATGCGGCCTAATGCGGTATTGATGCTACAGTTGGTGAGTTCTGCAATCTCTTTAAAGCTTAACTCTGCGTAGTGTCTGAGCACAATCACCTCCCTTTGCTCTTCCGGCAATTTATCGAGCATCTGCCGGACCCTGTCATGGCTCTGACGCTGCATCATCTTTTTGTCCGCACCTTCTTCTGTGAAATGTAACACTTCGAAAATATCTCTGTCATCGTTGGTCTTAATAACAGGGGTCCTACGGACTCTCCTGAAATGATCCACACAGAGATTATGTGCAATTCTCATGGCCCAGGGTAGGAACTTCCCTTCATCCGTGTATCTGCCCCCACGCAGGGTGTCGATCACCCGGATGAATACGTCTTGAAAAATGTCTTCCGCCAGGTATTTGTCTTTTACCAGCAAAAAAATAGAGGTATATATCTTATCCTTATACCTCATTACCAGGGTTTCAAGGGCAATTGTATTACCCTCCGCAAATTGGCGGATCAATTGTTGATCGGGTAATTGCTGCAATGAGTGCATAGATTTCTACTAGGTTTATTATCAATGGTTTTTCAATAGAAACAGCGTAGAAATCTAATCAATAAGCGATCTTTTTTAAAATTACAGTGTATATAAAAGTAATGTTTATTCAAAATATAACAAAATTTATAGATCACATCCACGTAAAAAATAACATTCTCAGGCCTACAGGGGAAATAGAGTGGTAAATTTGCCATCTATATTATGAAGACAAAAGCCGCTACAGCCGAAAAAACACTACCTAAAAACATACAAAAAAAGGTCTCTGCATCCGAGGATATCCTCATCAAAGGTGCAAGGGTCCACAATCTCAAAAACATAACGGTGTCTATACCCAGGGGCAAACTGGTTGTGGTCACGGGCGTCTCCGGGTCTGGAAAATCATCCCTGACCATTGACACCCTTTATGCCGAAGGTCAGCGTCGGTATGCCGAAAGCCTGAGCGCCTATGCGCGCCAGTTTCTGATGCGCATGAATAAACCGGACGTCGATTATATCAAGGGTCTATGCCCTGCTATTGCCATAGAGCAAAAGGTTATTACGCGTACGCCCCGCTCCACGGTGGGTTCCATGACGGAGGTCTACGACTATTTGCGCTTGCTTTTTGCCCGCGCTGGACACACGATATCACCCGTTTCTGGTCGGGAGGTAAAGAAGGATGACGTCAAAGATGTGGTAGAAGCCATTAGACGACTGACCGAAGGGGATAGGGTTTTGCTTTTGGTACCTTTTCGTCAGCATGACCGCAGGGAAGCCGCAGAAGAAGTGGGTATCCTGATGCAGAAAGGGTTTACCCGCATTTACGTCCGTGCCCAGAAAAAAGGAGAAGCTGGACAGATTCTAAGGTTGGAGGAATTGCAGGAATCAGGTGATTTCAGCGCCCTGGCTCCTTCCAGAACCTATGTGTTGGTAGACCGTTTGGTGGTTAAATCTTTTGATGAAGATGACCTGCATCGTATATCCGATTCCGTGGGTACTGCTTTTTATGAGGGGGAAGGAGCCATTACCCTGGAAGTGAATAGTAAGGAAGTGTTTTCTTTTTCCAATAAGTTTGAATTGGATGGAATTGTGTTCGAAGAACCCGTTCCCAATCTGTTTTCTTTCAACAATCCCTTTGGGGCTTGTCCTACCTGCGAGGGCTTTTCTCAGGTGTTGGGCATAGATGAAAATCTGGTTATCCCCGATAAAAGACTAAGTGTATATGAAGGGGCGGTCGCTCCCTGGAAGGGAGAAAAACTAGGTTTGTGGAAAGATCAATTCATCAAAGGGGCGAGAAAGGCTGATTTCCCTATCCATAAACCCATCATGGATCTGACAAAGGCCCAATATGCCCAGTTATGGGAAGGGACGGCCCACTTCCAGGGAATAAATGAATTTTTTAAGGAGGTGGAACAAAACCTTTATAAGGTTCAGTACAGGGTATTGCTCTCCAGATACAGAGGTAGGACCACTTGTCCTGATTGTAAGGGGTATAGGCTCCGTAAAGAAGCTTTGTATGTGAAAGTAGCCGGTAAGCATATCGGGGAGCTGTGTGATATGCCTGTACGGGACCTTCAACAATGGTTCCATGATTTACTCCTTAGTGAATATGAGCAACAAGTGGCCAAACGGATCTTACTGGAAATACACCAACGCCTCAAGACATTGATGGACGTTGGGTTGGGCTACCTCACCCTGAGCAGGTTAGCCAATTCCCTGAGTGGTGGTGAAAGCCAGCGTATACAGCTTACCCGCTCTCTGGGTTCTAACCTGACCAATTCTTTGTACATATTGGACGAACCTTCTATAGGCCTACATTCCAGAGACACCCTACGATTGATAGGGGTGCTTAAAGAATTGAGGGACCTGGGCAATACCGTAGTGGTGGTGGAGCATGACGAACGCATGATGCGGGAGGCCGATCATATCATTGATATGGGACCGTTGGCTTCTTACCAGGGAGGCAAGGTCATAGCGGAGGGGAACTATGAAGCCATTATCAGCAACCCGGAAAGCCTGACGGGCAAATACCTGAGGGGAGATCTATCCATCGATCCTCCGGCCGCTGTGCGAAAGTGGAAGCGATTCATCACCATAGAAGGAGCGCGCCAAAACAACCTCCAGGATATTACCGTGCAGATCCCACTAGAGGCCTTTACGGTGGTTAGTGGGGTCAGTGGTAGCGGCAAAACCACCCTTATTAAGCAAATCCTATATCCTGCCCTCCAACAACTCAAAGGGGAAGCTACCGACAAGCCCGGTTTATTCAAGACTTTGTCTGGAAACCTGGATGATATCACCCAGATTGAGATGGTGGACCAGCATCCTATTGGTAAATCTTCCAGGAGTAATCCGGTTACTTATATCAAAGCCTACGATGAAATCAGGGATTTGTATGCGTCCCAGCCCCTGTCTAAAATGAGGGGTTTTCAGCCCAAGCACTTTTCCTTTAACGTAGACGGGGGAAGATGCGATGGTTGCAAAGGGGAAGGTGAACAGATCGTAGAAATGCAATTTCTCGCCGACGTGCACCTCACCTGTGAAGTATGCGGAGGGAAACGATTCAAAGAGGAAGTATTGGAAGTACAGTACAAGGGAAAGAGCATATTCGATATTCTGGAATTGAGTGTAGACGAAGCGATAGCGTTCTTCAGTGCCGAAAAGGACGTGGTTTCCAAAATAAAACCCTTATCTGATGTGGGATTGGGTTATGTGAAGCTGGGTCAGTCTTCCGACACCTTATCCGGTGGGGAGGCCCAACGGGTGAAACTGGCGTCCTTCCTGGGCAAAGGCAAAGCGCAGGGACATATCCTTTTTATCTTTGACGAACCCACTACGGGTCTGCATTTCCATGATATCAAAAAATTACTCGCTTCTTTTAATGCGCTGGTCGCTCAGGGGCATACCATCCTGGTGATTGAGCACAATACGGATGTTATCCGCTCTGCTGATTGGCTGATCGATTTGGGTCCCGATGCAGGCGACGCGGGTGGCAACCTCATTTACGCGGGGCCTCCGGCGGGGGCTAAGAATGTCCCAGAGAGCGCTACCGGGCGGTTTCTGTAGCGCGATTGAAGTTGTCATACCATACTGTGCGGCGTTTTGTTCCCTCGTTTCGTTTATGCAGGCAGCTTATGCACCTTAAATCAGCGAGGACTGGCAACAGGATTTAGCACCTGTTAAATGTAGACTTGGCATGAAATGAAGAGACCTGGTAGGGCATTTTTACCGCGTTTTTTTTCACGCGGTAAAAATGTTCCTACCAGGTCTATATAGTGCAGGGAAGCACCTGGGCCTAAGGAGCGGAAAGTGTTTTTCGCGCCGAAGGCGCGGGCAAAAACTACCTGAGACGATTTAAACTCTTTACCAGCTTGTGATCTTTCCGCATTCCCTTCCAGGCCATGAAGAAGAACACCAGCATTAACAGCGGCAGGATGATACCCAGGTTCCAATTTCCGAAGGAAAAGTTGGGATTATCCCTGATGTCTTCGGCTTCTTTGATTTCCAGGATGAATAATCCTATGGAAATAAGGATTCCGAGCCAGGCTAGTTGCATCTGCAAGGGACGTTTCTTAAACAGGAATATGGTGGCAAAGGACAGAACGATTAATGCTATGACGGCGATATACATCAGCAAGCTGCCGGAGCTGTTGGTGTACATTTTCGTGGTGCTTGCGTCTTTCCAGGTGGTGGTCCAGAAGGCCAGCCTGAAGGTAAGAAGGGTGAGCAGCCCTGCAACCAATAACCAAACTGATTGGATTCGTTGAATCATAGTTTCGGGTTTTAGTGTAATTCCGGGTATAGCTTGAACTGGTCCATGAAGGCATGTACTTCCTTCTTCAGATCCGCGAGTATGGTATCGTTGTCTGCATTCATCAGGGCCCGGTCAATGGCTTCAACGATGAAGGCCATATGGGTTTCGGTCATTCCACGGCTGGTGACGGCGGGAACACCTACGCGTATACCGGAGGTGACAAAAGCAGATTTGTCGTCGAAAGGTACCATGTTTTTGTTGACGGTAATATCGGCTTTGCCCAAAGTTTGTTCGGCCTTCTTACCACTGATGTTTTTATTGCGCAGGTCAATGAGCATAAGGTGGTTGTCGGTCCCTCCGGAGATGAGTTCATATCCTTTGGCTACAAGGGCGCCGGCCATGGTTTGGGCATTGGATATGACTTGACGGGCGTATGCCCCGAATTCATCGGTGAGGACTTCTCCAAAGGCAATGGCTTTGGATGCAATGACGTGTTCCAATGGACCACCTTGTATGCCCGGAAATACCGCCATGTCCAGGAGGTTGCTCATGGGACGGATATTTCCTTTTACGTCTTTAAGACCAAAGGGGTTATCGAAGTCTGATTTCATGAGGATCAAACCTCCCCTGGGGCCTCTGAGTGTTTTATGTGTAGTAGTAGTTACTACATGGCAGTATTCGAAGGGGCTATTGAGTAGTTTCTTAGCGATAAGGCCGGCTGGGTGAGCGATGTCGGCCATAACAAAGGCGCCTATCTTATCGGCTACGGCACGGATACGGGCATAGTCCCAATCCCTGCTGTAGGCAGAGGCGCCACAAATAATCAGCTTGGGTTTTTCAGAGAGGGCGACTTTTTCCAGGTGATCATAATCAACCCTGCCGGTTTCTTTGATGACGCCATAGGAAAGGGCATGGTAGAGTTTACCTGAAAAGTTTACCGGAGAACCATGTGTAAGGTGCCCACCCATGCTCAGATCCAGTCCCAGGATTTTGTCCCCTGGTTGAAGCAGGGCTTGCATGACGGCTGCGTTCGCCTGAGCGCCTGAATGGGGTTGCACGTTGGCATAGGCGCAACCGAAAATCTCTTTAGCCCTATCTATGGCCAGTTGTTCTACCTGGTCCACAATTTCACAGCCTCCGTAATATCTCCTTCCGGGGTAGCCCTCGGCGTATTTGTTGGTTAATACACTGCCCATGGACTGAATGACCTGGAGGCTTGCGAAGTTTTCCGAAGCAATCAATTCAATGCCGTGTCGCTGGCGTTCCAGTTCCTGATGTATTAAGTCAAATACGAGCGTGTCTCTTTGCATGGATAGGAGGTATTTTGGCGCAAAAATAAACTGTGTTGATCAAAGCTCGCCCCTTATTTTTAAAAATCCTTATTTTCACGGCCTCGGATATAGCATGCTAAAACGTTTTATTCAATGAAGGCAATAATTCCAGTGGCCGGTGCCGGCACCAGACTCCGTCCGCTGACCTATACCCAGCCTAAGGCACTTATCCCATTAGCCGGAAAAACGATACTCAGTATCATAGTGGATCAGTTGCAGGAAGCCGGTATCCAGGAGTTTATATTCATCACGGGATACCTGGGTCATAAGATTCGAGATTATATAAAAGAGAAATATCCTCACCTCACGGTTCATTTTGTAGAGCAAACCGAGAGAAGGGGTACTGGGCACGCGATCTCATTAACCCGTGAATTGGTGAATGGGGATGAAGTGTTCATTGCCTTGGGGGATACGATTTGCGAATATGACGTCCGGTCTGTGCTGGATAGTCCTCATTCCATGTTAGGGGTCAAGCGGGTTGATGATCCCAGGGATTTTGGGGTAGCAGAAGTGGAGGATGATGGGAATATTTCCCAGGTGGTGGAGAAGCCTCAGATTCCAAAATCCAATATGGCCTTGGTAGGATTGTATAAGATTAAGGAGACTGACCTGTTATTCAATTGTTTGTCTACAGTAAGCCATCAGCCACATCCCTCCAGGCCGCATGACTTTAACCTCACCGATGCTTTGGAGTGCATGATAGGCCAGGGGACCAATTTCCATGCATTCAAGGTGCAGAACTGGTTTGACTGTGGTCGCAAGGAAACGTTACTTCAGTCAAATGCTATTTTGTTGAAGAAATTTGGCAGCAATATTTCTACCAACCATAAGTTCGAAAACTCCATCGTGATTCCTCCCGTGAGCATAGCGGAAGGCTGTGATATCCGTCATTCCATTGTAGGACCCAATGTAGCCATAGGTGAGGGCGCGGTGATTACTCATTCTATATTGCGCGATTCCATCATTGGGGCTTATTCCAACCTAACCGAAATTGTTTTGACGGAATCGCTGATCGGCAGTGACGCTACCCTGAAGGGGGAAAGCCGCAGCTTGAACATAGGTGATAATACCGAGATTGCTTTGGGGTAAATACCTGTAGTTATGTCCATTACCAGGGTCAGCCGGTTATTAGGAATTGAATATCCCATCATTGGGGCGGGTATGATTTGGGCCAGTGGCTGGAGGTTGGCCAGTGCCGTAAGTAATGCGGGAGGTCTAGGTATTATTGGTGCGGGTAGCATGAGGCCTGAGGTGCTGAGGGAGCATATTCAAAAATGCAAAGCGGCTACGGATAAGCCTTTTGGCGTGAATCTCCCCCTATTGTATCCGGATATTGACCAGCTGGTTGCTGAAGTCGTTTCTGGTCAGGTGCCTATTGTGTTCACTTCTGCGGGCAATCCTAAAACCTGGACGGGCTATTTGAAAGAAAAGGGAATCATCGTGGTACATGTGGTCAGTAGTGCTGTGTTCGCCCTCAAGGCTCAGCAGGCCGGATGTGACGCTGTTGTGGCGGAGGGTTTTGAGGCAGGCGGCCATAACGGAAGGGAGGAAACAACCACCCTATGCCTGATACCCCAAGTGGTGGAAGCGGTTTCTATTCCAGTCATTGCTGCCGGCGGGATAGCTACGGGCAAAAGTATGCTGGCCGTTATGGTATTAGGCGCGGAAGGGGTACAAATGGGAAGCCGGTTTGTGGCTTCGGTGGAAGCCTCCTCGCATGAGGCATTTAAAAAGGCGGTTATTGAGGCCAGGGAAGGAGATACTTTTTTGAGCCTAAAACAGCTAACGCCTGTTCGTTTGCTCCGAAATGCTTTTTTGGGGGAGGTGCTCAAGGCGGAGGCCAGCGGAGCTACCAAGGAGGCATTAGCGGCTTTATTGGGCAGGGGAAGAGCCAAAAAGGGGATGTTCGAGGGGGATATGACGGAAGGGGAATTGGAAATTGGGCAGGTAAGCGCCAGTTTACATGATATTTTACCTGCAAGTGAAATAGTCCGCCAAGTCTGGGAGGAATTTAACCAAACGTTGCGAAATCCAATTAAATTTCAGTAGTTTTAAGGCCGAAATCGAATATATGGGCAAGCATTACCTCTTTATTGGATTTTACATGCTTACTGCCCTTGCCGCAAGCGCGGGTAAAGGAGCCTCAGGGACCAATAATGGGAGCAGTAATATCAGCGGCACGGTCGTTACAGAAAGTGCCAAACCACTGAACAAGGTTACAGTGGTGATATCTGCGCCTTGCCTACCCAAACCCCAGTCCGTCGAAACGGATGAAAACGGGAACTTCAATTTCGGTCAACTGGAGCCTTGCACTTATAAAGTGACCTTCGAATCCAACGGTTATAAAAAAGTGATTACGGAGAAAGTGGTAGTGGCTTCTGACAAGAAGACCCAACTGAAAGTCCAATTACAGCCACAATGTTCCGAATGTCTTTGGAATGACAGTGACCACGGAACTTTTTCTTCCCAGTTACAGATTTACGATTAGAAAGTAAGTACCGCATCTATAGACAAAGGGGAACCGCAAGGTTCCCTCTTTTTTTGTGGTGTGCCCGGCAGGGCGCATCTGCTATAAGGATGACCCCAGTCAAGTCTGAACGTATGTGCGGTTACGCTGCTAGAGGCTGATACCACCCTCTGATTGAGAAACTGGCTGTCATACACAGTGACGACTGGGTATTTGGCGAAGAAGGCCGTAGGCCTAATTGCGCTTGGAGGCCCAGCGCAGCATTTCCTTGAGGGTCACTTTCTTGCCGTAGAGGAGGATACCGGTTCGATAGATCTTGCCGGATACCCAGGTGGTGCCGAAAAAAGCACCTATTAATAGGATCATGGAAGTGGCTATTTGCCAGAGTGGAATGGTGGGTATTCCGTATGGAATCCTTCCCATCATGACGATGGGGGAGGTCAGGGGGAAAATACTACCGAATACGGCCAGGCTGCTGTTGGGGTCGGCGCTGGCTTTAACCATGAGCACCAGGCTGAATACGATGATCAGGGTGATGGGCATGACCATTTGTTGGGCTTCCTGGGCGTCATCGCTGACAGAGCTGCCTACAGCCGCAAACAAGGAAGCGAACAGCAGGTAACCTCCCAGGAAGTAGAACAGGAAACAAAGCAGGATAAAAGTGAAGTTGAGTGGGGCTACCTCGTGCATGAGCATGCCGAAATATCCTTCTGCTCCTTGGGGGCCTGCATTTTGAAGGCTGTGGCCCAAAGCAGGCCAGGCCAGGGGTAATAAGAGCTGCAAGGCATAAAGGAGTATACCCCATATCAGGAATTGGGTCAATCCTACCGCACCTATGCCGAGGATTTTCCCCATCATGAGTTGGAAGGGTTTGACGGAGGAAACGATGACTTCGGCAATGCGTGTTGTTTTTTCTTCCGTCACACCACGCATGACCATGGTTCCGTAGATCAATAAAATAAAATAAATCAGAAAGCCTGCGGCAAATCCTGCCCACCTGGCTACTTCGGAGACGCTTTGTCTGGCCTCTGTTCCTATGGTGGCATTTATAGAGACTTCTGGCGTTAGCTGGCGGATCAATTGGGCATCGATATGGGCTGCTTCCATTCTTTTGTGGCTGATGAGTCCGGCCAGAATTTCGTTGAGGTCGTTCTGGGCTCCGGAACCTGCTTCAGATATCCGCTGGAAGTGCATGCCGGATGGGGTATCTACAGCATTAACGGGAATGAGCAGATAGCCGTCATACCCCTGGTGCTCGTATTGTTTTGCGATCAATGCCTCCTGGTTGGTCGGAACGAGATGAAAGGTGAACTCTTTCACTTGTTTGTCTTTTCCATCGAATAGGCCTGCTTTATCTATGACGGCTATATGTTCTCTGGTAGAGTTGCCGCTCATGGATACGGCAAACAATCCCACATAGAAGCCTATGATGATGGTGGGAATCAGTATGGTGAAAACCAGGAAGGATTTCTTTTTGACCCTGGTCAGGTATTCCCTTTGTATGACTAGTCCTGTTTTATTCATGGCTATAGGAATTATTGGGGAACGGTTGTTTGGAACTGACGGCTTAAGGGGGTGCCTTCCACCAGTTTGATGAATATATCGTTGAGGGTAGGCAGGATTTCCTGGAAACAAACGACTATTTGCCCGGTGGAAATGAAATACTCCAGCACGTGATTGGACTGGAAACCTGGCTGTATCCGCAGGACTAGTGATTTAGGGTTTTTCTGGACTACTTCAAAGGAAGGATGGGAATACGTCGTTAGTGTAGCGGCGGTCTCCAGGTGAAAAAGGTGTTCCTTAAAGTCCTGTTTCACCTGCGCTACGGTTCCATCAAGGATCTTTTTCCCCCTATTGACGAGTATTATCTGGTCACAGATTTCTTCTACTTGTTCCATCCGGTGGGTGGAGAAGATGATGGTACTACCTTTTGAAGCCAATTCATAGATTTCATCTTTAATGAGGTTGGCATTTACTGGGTCCAAGCCGCTGAAAGGCTCATCCAGTATGATCAATTTAGGATTATGCAGGATGGTCATGACAAATTGGAGCTTTTGCCCCATGCCTTTGGATAGGTCTTCCATTTTTTTTCCCGCCCAGCTATTCATATCCAGACGATCAAACCAATAGTTTATGCGCTCTGTAGCTTCTGCTTTGCTGAGTCCTTTGAGCCTGGCCAGGTACATGGCTTGTTCACCGATCTTCATTTTCTTATATAGCCCTCTTTCTTCAGGCATATAACCTATATGAACCAGGTCTTCCTCCGGGCGGAAGGGTCTGCCATCAAAAAGTATCTGACCACTGTCCGGATAAAATATACCGGTGATCATCCTGAGGAGCGTGGTCTTGCCGGCCCCATTGGGACCCAGCAATCCAAATATGCTTCCGTCTGGTATGGAGCAACTGATATCATCCACCGCTTTTTGGGTGGCATAATACTTCTTCAAATGCTTTACTTCTAAAAGAGAACTCATAGTAGTAGCGTTAGTCTCCGAAAGGTAAAGAATGTTACAGTAGTTGAACCGACAAAATTGTTATCCTAATTTATCAGCCAAGAGCTGGGCGACTCTTTGTCCGTCCATGGCGGCACTGACAATTCCTCCGGCATAACCGGCTCCTTCCCCGCAGGGATAAAGGTTTCGTATTTGAGGATGGGCCAAAGTTTGGGCCTCCCTGGGGATCCTAACGGGGGAAGAGGTCCTGGATTCAGTAGCTACTACTACAGCTTCATTGGTATAATAGCCCTTCATTTTTTTTCCAAAACGGACAAAGGCTTCCTGTAAGCCCTTATAAACGTAGGGAGGTAGCACTTCTTGTAATGGAGCGGATTTTAGTCCGGGAATGTAAGAGCAATCGGGAAGGTTACTTGATAACTTTTTCTGTACGAAATCCCCCATCCGCTGCGCGGGCGCTACTAAGTTGCCTCCTCCAGCCGCGTAGGCTTTTTGCTCAACGGATTGCTGGAAGTATAAGCCTGCGAGGACGCCGAAGCTTTCGAAAGGTTTTATCTGCGCCTCTCCTATGGAGGTGACGATACCACTATTGGCATAGGCGTTATTGCGTTTGGAAGGAGACCATCCGTTAACTACAATTTCTCCGGGTGCTGTTGCAGCCGGTGCAATGATCCCACCAGGGCACATGCAAAAGGAAAAAACACCGTTTCCTTCTACCTGTTCTACCAAACTATAGGAAGCAGGTGGCAAAAAAGATCCTCTGTCGGGTCTATGGTATTGAATGGTATCAATCAATGTTTGTGGATGTTCCACGCGCACCCCCAGGGCAAAGGGCTTAAATTCAATGGAGATTTCTTTTCGGTATAAGAGCTCAAATATGTCCCTGGCAGAATGACCGGTAGCCAAAATGACAGCATCACCGGTCCACTTGTCTCCTTTCTCGGTACCTACTTCACTGATCAGGTCACCGCTAACAATGAGGTCAGTTACTTTTTGTTCAAATAAGAACAATCCTCCACATTGTAGAATGAATTCCCTGATGGCTGTAATTATTTGTGGAAGCTTGTTGGTGCCAATATGAGGATGAGCTTCATACACTATTTTTTCTTCAGCCCCAAAATGGACCAACAGATTCAGAATGCGGTCAATGTCTCCTCTTTTATGACTACGGGTATATAATTTACCGTCGCTGTATGTGCCCGCACCGCCTTCTCCGAAACAATAGTTACTATCGGGGTTTACGATCCCTTCTTTGTTCATGGCCGCCAGATCTCTCCTTCGGGCCCGAACATCTTTTCCTCTCTCCAGGATCAGTGGACGAATACCCCTTTCTATCAGATCCAAGGCTGCAAACAGTCCAGCCGGACCGGCTCCTACGATGATAACTTGCTTTGGGGCATGTCTTACATCCTGAAACCGGAATCCGGGATTGGGTCTGGGTTGAAGGGGTTCGTCTAAAAACACCCTTAGGGTTAGTTGAATCACAGGCTCCTTACCACGAGCGTCAATAGAGCGTTTGATCGGATAATATCCGCTAACGCTCGTAAGGGGCTTGCCCGTGGATTCGGCAATGTATTGCCTGATCACCTCCTCGTTTTCTGACTGGGAAGGCAATAATCTGCATGTGATTTCGGTTTGCATCCTTAGAAGGGAAGATCATCCACAAAATCAGGAGGAGCGGAAGGGCTTGCAGTAGGGGCGCTGTAGTCAGGCATATTGTCTACACTGCCGGCAGCGACTAATTGAACTTGTTCTAAGCGCCATGCATCCAGGTTGGTGATGTAATTTACCTTACCATCTTTTTCCCAACGGCTGCCTTTAATATTGAAGGACACTTTTACTTCGTCTCCTATATTAAAGCGATCCACCAGAGTGGTACGATCCTGTACGCTTTGAAATTTCACGTAGTTGGTGATTACACGACCGCCAATATCTTCACTCTTCTCGATGACAAATTCTCTGGTCTTAAATGTACCCGTTCTTTGAACGGTGTCATATTTAGCCACTAGCTTTCCTGTTATTTCAAAACTCATGTAGGGATTATTTAAACCGCGAAAGTACGTAAAGCTAGAAGCAAAATATAACTTGGACCAAGGACAAAATTTTGTACTTTCCTATTTCGCTAGATCTATAACACCTATGGAACATTTTCAAAAAGTTCTTCACATCAGATTACCGCAACTTTTTAAGGTCTTAATATGTTGCACGCTTTTTGCAAATAGAGAAAGAGCGTTCACTTAAGGCTTTAGTTATCATCCGCTAAGTTTTTTTTCAAAAAAAAATTTATTTTTTATTCCTGTTCCAATATCTTCTGAAATGCCCGATGGCTAAGACTTGTACGTAGTTGTACGTGTTTTATCCCGGAAAAAAGTGAACAGGATAGTGTGAAAGAAATAAAAATATTTGTTGAAATCCGATTCTGTGTTTATTGGCAAAAAAACAAGGCAGTAAAAATTTTTTTTTCAACAATTTCTTTTGATATTCGCTGTCCTGCTCAAAAAAACTTTATCGGTTCAACACTCGTCAGGAAGGTAATTTTTTTGAATGGTTAAAGGCTAATTGATGATGATAACAACTAGTTTTCAAATATTATTTACTCTACTATAAAAAATTGCTTAAGGTACAATGACGAAAACTTGCGATAAAGTTTGGGAAACTTGTCTATCTATTATAAAGGATATTGTGGAATGGCAGCATTTTAAAACTTGGTTTGAACCTATCTCTCCAGTAGAATTAAAAGAAAATGTGTTGACCATTCAGGTTCCCAGCCAGTTTTTTTATGAGTACCTTGAGGAACATTATATAGGGTTATTAGGAAAGACGCTGAAGAGGGAATTGGGAAAAGAAGCAAGATTGGAATACCGCATCATGATGGATAGCGGTAACCATAGCTCCAAACCCATTACCATGGATGTCCCGGCGCAGGGATACAAAGTATACACCAACAATGAAATGGATTTTCCCCTCGTGATTAACAACCCGGTCAAAAATCCCTTTGTTATTCCCGGTCTGAAAAAAGTTCAGATCGATCCCCAATTAAATCCAGTTTATACTTTTGACGCATTCATAGAAGGTGACTGTAACAGAGTTGCCCGCAGGGCGGGTAAAACCGTCGCTGAAAAGCCAGGCGCTACTTCTTTTAACCCTTTGGTTATATATGGTGGTGTAGGATTGGGTAAAACCCACCTGGCACAATCCATAGGAAATGAAGTCAAAAGAACCCATCCTTCGAAAGTGGTGTTGTATGTGAGCTCTGAGAAGTTCATCAATCAGTTCATGGATCACAGTCGTAACAACGCCATCAATGATTTCATTCATTTCTACCAACTCATTGACGTATTAATTATTGACGACGTTCAGTTTTTCTCCAGGGCAGAAAAGACGCAGGATGCTTTTTTTGCCATCTTCAACCACTTACATCAAAGTGGCAAACAGCTTATCCTTACCTCCGATAAACCCCCTAAGGATTTGGATGGTGTACAGGAGCGTTTGTTAAGCAGATTTCGTTGGGGATTGAGTGCAGACCTGCAAGTGCCCGATTACGATACCAGGATTGAGATCCTGGACCGTAAGATGAAAAATGATGGGTTGGACATGTCCAGGGAAGTAGTTAAATACCTCGCCTATAACATTAACAGCAATGTCCGCGAACTGGAAGGGGCACTCATTTCGTTGTTAGCCCAGTCCTCCCTCAATAAAAGGGAGATCGACCTGGAGTTGGCTAAGAAAGTGCTCCGCAACTTTGTTAAGACTTCTTCTAAAGAAATTACCATAGAAACCATCCAGAAGATGGTCTGCGACTTTTTTGACGTGCCTTACGACAAGCTCCTGGAGAAGACCCGTAAAAGGGAAGTTGTTCAGGCCCGTCAAATCACCATGTACCTGGCCAAGATGTTTACGAAGAACTCGTTGAAAACAATTGGTGAACATTTCGGGGGCAGGGACCATACAACCGTAATTCACTCCTTCCAGACGGTAAAGGACTTGATGGATACGGATCTGCTTTACAGGGAAAGCGTTATGGAGCTTCAGCAGAAGATCCAACTGGCTGCCATGTAACCTGGTAGTTTGAGCATTAGGTAGCCATATCTTTTTTTGTATCTTTCCGACTACAAATTCCAGATGAGTAAAACGGCTATTATGATTGCCATAACCGCACTATTTGGGTTGGGGGCTGCTTCTGGCGGGTCACCCACCCTGAAAGTAGGAGACCCTGTGCCCTCTTTCACCCTTCCTGATCAAAATGGAAAGCCCTTTAATGTGGGGGATTATATTGGAAAGAAGATCCTGGTGATCTATTTCTATCCCAAGGATGAGAGTCCAGTATGCACAAAGGAAGCATGCGCTTTTCGGGATAAATATGAAGACTTTACCCAAAAAGGAGCCCTGGTCATTGGGATCAATTCCGGTACAGTTGAGAGTCACAAAGCCTTCCTGGAACACTACCATCTTCCCTTTCTTTTATTGAGTGATACCGGAAACAAAGTACTGGAGCAATTTGGCGTGAAGAGCGCGTTCTTTATGACCGGCAGGGAAACTTTTGTCATTGACCTGGGCGGCAAAGTGGCCTTCACCTATAATTCCATGTTGAAAGGAACCCGTCATATGGAAGAAACCCTTGCTTTTATCGAAAAGATGCAACACCCATGAAATCATTCTGCGTTTTAACCCTCCTGGTTTTCCTGTCCCCATTCGTTAGCATAGCCCAGAACTTTGAAGGAGAAGTCGATTATCAGGTACGCTATACTTCCAGAATCGCTACCGTCAGCGATACCCAAATGACCAAAGCGATGGGGGACAAGAGTACCTACTACACAAGTGCAGGCAATTACAAGTCTGTCAGTAATGGTTCTGTACTGAACTGGCAACTCTATATACACGCAGAGAATAAGATCTATAATAAGTTTGCCAATGGGCGTGTTCAGTGGGTAGACGCCTGGACTGACCATGATACGGTGTTTAAGGCTTCTTTGAAAAGGAATGCAGCAACCATCATGGGTTATACCTGCGATGAACTGACACTGCTTTGCAAAAGCGGCGTACAGATTTACTATTACTCCTCCAGATTTAAATTGGACCCTAAACTTTTTGCCAAACACCGATACGGCAATTATGCGGCCTACCTGGCTGAAGCTGGTGCTATTCCCTTAAAATTTGTCATAAGCAGTAAGGAACTCGACATCACAGAAGTGGCTGTAGGGATTAAACCTCAAAAACTGGATCCCAGCGTTTTTTCCCTACCCCAGGGAATAGAACCGACACCCAGTCCGGAAAATTAAATAATGAGTCCAATTCTCAGCGGGCATATTAGCAAATTCCTGAGTACCCTGGTTGTGCTGGGTATTGGCGTGTTGAAGGCGCAGGTGCCGGATTCTGGCGCTTATTACCGGGCTGTTGCCGATGTCCAACATTATACTTTTTCCCTTCGGCTCAATGACAGCACCAATCGTATAGAAGGGATAGCTAAGGTCCTGGTTCGTTTTGGGGCACCATTAACCTACTGGCGATTAGATCTGAGGGGCCCAGGGGCTTTAGATGCTGGTATGCGTGTAAGTTCGGTATCAGAAGATGGAAAACCGGTAAGCTTTGGACAGGATACGAATAGATTATATGTAGAGGTCCATGCTGCTAAAGATGAACTGCATGAGTATACCATTCAATATGCGGGTACTCCCGGAGATGGGTTGATTATATCTTCCAATCGATTTGGGAAACGCACTTTTTTCGGCGATAATTGGCCAAACAGGGCGCACCAGTGGCTGCCCTGCGTGGATCTTCCCTATGATAAGGCAACCCTGGATTTTTACGTAACAGCTCCCGATAAATACCAGGTAGTCTCCAACGGGAGGAAAGTTTCGGAAGATTCCCTGGCAGGTAACCTCAAACTTACCCATTGGTCTGAATCCCAGCCTTTGCCTACCAAAGTAATGGTCATCGGTGTGGCGGAGTTTGCCATTGATCATCCGGGCGACGTGGGGAGTATCCCATTGTTTAGCTATGTTTTTCCCCAAAATAAGGAAAGAGGATTTTCTGATTATGCGGATGCACTCCAGATACTGCCCTTCTATATTAGGATGATCGGGCCCTTTGCTTATGAAAAGCTGGCCAATATCCAATCCAAAACCATGTTTGGGGGAATGGAAAATGCGAGTGCCATCTTCTATTTTGAGAACTCAGTGGGTTACCCAAACGTGGAGCCCTTGATGGCCCACGAAATTGCGCATCAGTGGTTTGGAGATGCGATCTCTGAAAAGGATTTTAGTCATTTGTGGTTGAGCGAGGGTTTTGCCACCTATATGACCCTGTTGTATCTGGAAAATAAATACGGAAGGGATGCCTTGAATAAGGGACTGAGCCGGGACAGGATAAGCGTGATTTCCTTCTCTAAGAAGAGACACACGCCGGTAATCGATACCACCAGCCGCTATATAGAGGTGCTCAATACCTTCAGTTACCAGAAAGGAAGTTGGGTTTTACATATGCTCAGAAGGCATTTGGGTGATTCCTTGTTCTGGAAGGGTATCCGCCAATACTATGCACGTTACGGCGGACAAAATGCGGATACCAAAGACTTCAGGGACGTTATGGAAAGGGTGAGCGGGGAAGACCTCAGCGTTTATTTTAAACAATGGTTGTATAGGCCTGGGATTCCTGAGTTGCACATTACCTGGGCGTATGATACGGCGCATAAGGTGGTAGAGATCCATATCCTACAGGCGCAAAGGAAGACCTTTGCTTTTCCAATGGAATACGCATTGGGGAATTCCTTCCGGATCTACCGGGTAAATATTCACCGCAGACAAACAGTCGTATACAGGCATTATAAACATAAACCCGGTCAACTTCAAGTTGATCCGGGTGTTAATTTGCTGGCCGATTTGCAGGTCAGGCAGGTCACCAAATGGTGATCAGTAACAGGAATACTCCTACATGGATAGCAAAGGAGCTAAACCTGGATCCCAAACGTTTAGCCCTGGTCAGGACATAGCTACTCCAACTGTTGTCTTTGGGCTCAGATTTTAATTGGGTGAATACATAACGCGCGATCCAGCCTACCAATAGCATGGCAACGCCCATGGTTCTCAAATGTGCAACACGATTCATACAAATGCTATTTGTACCTAAGATGCCGGATCGGCGTTTTTCCATAAAAAATGATCAACTTTTTTTAGGCCTATCCGGGCACCCACCGGGAACTGCTGTGAAAAAAACACAAAAAAAGGGCCCCAGATAGGGCCCTGTTGTATGATTTAAGGATTTATAAACTTAGTACGGAAGTATGTAGGTATAGCTCAGGCTTCCTTTGGTGGCTACTATTTTGTAATAGTAAGTTCCGCTACCAGGGCAGGTGGTGGCCACACCAGTAGCATCCAGTCCGTAGGTGATCTGTAATTGGATATCGTCTGACCTGATGATGGTATTTTGACCACTGGTTAACCGCCAATCGCAGCTTTCGGAGATGACCTTAGGCTGGGTGATTTGAGATTCGAAAGGAGTGCCATAACGGTCAACACCCCATTCGGCAACATCGGAATTACCCAGGCTGTCGCTATGGGTGCCGGTAGTGGTGGCTACAAAGCCGTCATTATAACTCCAAACCCTTTGTTTTGATTCACTCCAGGTCCTGATTTGACCATTGGGGAAGGTAATGCTCATGTTACCGGTAATGGTATGGGTAATGGTATTCTGTGTGCCGGTTATGCTACCCAGCAGACCTCCGCTAACATTGGTGTACACCTTGGTGCCGTTAAGTACGATGACTTTTTTGTCCCAGGTACGGGTAATGGTTACCTTATTGAGCGTAACGGTTACCTGAGCACCTGCATCTTTCCAGCGTACCGTATCGGGTATGGTAATGGTAATGGAACCAGAACGGGAATGATAAGCATTGCAACCGGTACCACTGTAATTGATGGTCAGGGAACGAATGCCATTGGAATCGGCATAGGTAATGGTTGCATCACAAATGGCAGGACAGTTAACTGCGGAATCTATTACTCCGGAGCCGTTACCTCCGCCAAAATTGGTCAGACGACCTGTTGCACTTACCGCCGCAAGGCTGGTAGTGTTGCTGGCTGAATAAGAAGCGTTCAGCGCATTATTTACGTCGTCGGTGATGTTGTCGGATTCGTAAGAAACTTGTTGTTGGTCGTCTGAAGAGGTTTGCAATTCTGCTGCGCTTGACGTTCCTGTGCCGGGGCCCGAGTTGTTGGAGCTTTTACTACAGGAGTAAATCAAGCCGGCTACTACAAGCATAGATGTGATCGTCAGTCGGGTAAGGATAGTAGTTTTCATGAATGGATGATGTTAGTACAGAGATAAGATGCGAAATGTTGTAGAAAGTTTAAAAATGGGGAGATAATTTTTCATTATATCTTCTATTCCATATATGGATACATGCTCTTATTAATAAACGGATAAGGGGATTAATTATTGCCGGACGTCCTCAAAATGGCTCACAGGGTTATTCCTACTGCATTTGCCTTGAATCAGGGGTCGTTTGGGACTATTTGTACTTGCTTATTGGAGGATCAGTTCCAGAAAATTTTCCAATACTGGATTATGGAAGATCTGATGGGGTGGCTTGACGGTCATTTTGTCCAGGTGCGCTTTGAGGAAGTTGTTTATTTCCGGGCTGCTATCGTTGATCAGGCTATGCCTGTTCTCTTCTATGCAAACCCTTGCGGTAGTGCCGGAACCGGCAAAGAAATCTAATACCAGGGAGCCCTCATAGGAAAGGGCCCGAACAAACCGGCGGATAAGCTGGGTGGGCTTTTGGGTGGGATGCCCAACCCTTTCGGTTGAATTTCCGTTCAATCGCCCGATTTCCCAGACGTTGGTAGGGTTCTTTCCCTTCTCTATGCTTTGGGGATTTAGTCTTTTGTCTTTTTGATATAGCTTTTTGGTTTGTTCATCAAAGGGCGTACGCACAGCATCCAGATCAAAATAATATTTATTGGTTTTGGATAACCAGACGGCTTCCTCGTGCCGGTTGGCAAAAAACCGATGGGCGGACATCCCGTTTTTATAGTACCAGATAATGAGGTTTACAAATCGCAAAGGGGTATGATGGCGTGTATAGTGCAGGATCTCCAATAGGTCTCCTTTCTTCAGATCCTGGTATTGAAATCCTCCGAAGATAACCAGGCTTCCTGTATCGGATAAGATGCGGTATAGCTGATCCAGCCATTGTTTGGCCCAATCCAGGTAGTTCTCGTAAGTGTCCCAGTGCGCCAGGTCAATATTGTAAGGAGGGTCTATCAGGATCAATTGAACGGAGGCGTCCGGGAGTTTTTTTAAGAAAGGTACGCTGTCCTCTGTAAAGATGGCGTGATAGGTTTGTGTTACGGGCTTTGCGGTTAAGTGAGCGCTATGTGCCTGTCCTTCTTTCCGCAACCGGTTGATGGTGATATGCCCTTTATTGAAATGGGATTTATTTGGCATCGTTAGCCCAAATCTACAAAAAGCAACCGGAGGTCAGGCCGGCTGCTTTTACGTTTCAATCTATTTGAAATAATGGCCTTCTTGCAGATCGGCAATCAAACCGGGTTGGACAGGCTCCCAATGCAGCCATTGCCTGGTGAGTTTGCTGGAGGCGGGAGCGTCCTTGGAAAAGAAATAACCGATGAACCCGAAATGATTGCCTGCTTCTTCGGCAGGTACCGAAATGACGGGCAGATTCAACTGTTTTCCAATGACCTCGGCTATACTTTTAGTGGTGATTCCTTCTTCTGCGACGGCATGATAAATGGGATGCGTGGCTCCGCTTTCCAGGGCTAGCCTGTAAGCCTTGGCAGCATCGAGGCGGTGTACGGTGTTCCATACATTCTGCCCGTCTCCTACATAGGCGGATACGCCTTTTTCCCGTGCTACGCCAATGACCATTGGAATGAATCCGTGTTCTCCTTTTCCATGGACGGTTGGGGGAAGTCGCATAATGGAGGCTTTTAGTCCGCGTGCACGGAGTTCTGCTGTGGTGTCTTCTGAAAGTACCCTTGGAACGCCTCCAGGGCCTTTATACGGGGCGTCTTCTTCGGTAAGCTTCCCTGTAGGCAGCAAGGCGGTTCCGGATGTAACGATCAGGGGTTTGTTGGTCCCTTCCAATACCTCCCCCATGGCCAATATGGCCGCCCTATCCGTCTTGCAATTTTCTTCAAACTTGCTGAAGTCATGGATAAAAGCCAGGTGTAGTACCCCATCGGCGGTTTTAGCCCCTTGCCCGAGGCTGTCCAGGTCTTCCAATGAGCCCCTTTGGACGGCTGCACCGGCAGCAATCAGGGCCTTGGCCCCATCTTCGGTTCTGGCCAAACCTGTTACTTGGTGGCCTGCTTTAAGCAAATCCTGAACGACGGCTGAGCCTATAAAGCCTGTAGCGCCGGTTACAAATACGTGCATATAGTCGATGTTTTTGATTTCCTAATGCAAAATTGGGGTAGGGAAGCCTATGGTACCGAGGAGATTTGACGCAATTTTTCGAGGTCATTTGACCTAATTTTGGTAACATTAGTTGCACATGTACGAGCAATTTGAGGCTTATATCACTTCTCAGGCAACTTTGACTCAGGACGAGTTGAGGATGATACGTTCCCTGGCTTCGACCAGAAGGGTACGGAAGCGGCATTTTTTGCTGAGGGAAGGGGAGATCTGCCAGCATAAGATATTCGTGGCTAAGGGTTTACTGAGGAGCTATCACGTGAGGGAGGATGGGTCAGAACATATCATGCGTTTTTCCCCGGAAAATACCTGGACGACGGAGCATGATAGCCTTTTTTCCCAAATCCCTTCCCGTATTCATATCGAAGCCCTGGAGGACTCCGAGGTAGTGCTGTTTACCAGGGAAAGTCTGGAGAAAATACATTTTGCCATCCCTGAGTTCAAGGCCTATATAGACCGTTTTCTAACGTCCACCTTGAGTCAGACCTATGAGCGGATTATGATGAACCTGAGTTATTCCTCTGAAGAGAAGTACCAGGATTTCATTACCACCTTTCCGGATGTTTTTAATAGGGTGCCTTTGCATATGGTGGCTTCTTACCTTGGGGTGAGCAGGGAAACATTGAGCAGGATCAGGCATGCGCAAGCACAAAAAGAATGACCATGAAATTTACAAAACTCATTCCAAGGGAGTTTGCCATATTGGATAAGCAAATCGGGATTATTGTTCAGCAATGGAAGCATCAGCAGACAAGGAATTATATGAGCGATTTCAGCAGTTAATGGTAAAAGCGCTTATTGAGTTTACCTATGCAGACCTGTTTGCATAGGCATTAGGCGTTAGTCAAAAGAAACTCAATGCGATTGCCAGGGATATTTCGGGAAAAACAGCTTGTCAACTGGTAGAGGAGCGCATTGTATGCCATGGCCGCTTCAAGCCTGGCGAAATAATCCATTTTTCAGGGCTGGGCTCCGTCCTACTTGTATCCCAAAAAACGATGACAGATCAAGAATTGATGTTCCAGACCTTGGACTATTATATCCAGGGCGGTACTAATGGAAACAGGGCGCAGGTGGCTAAGGCTTTTCATCCGGGTACTTATATGAAATTCGTAAAGGAAGGAAAGTTGGTTGATGTCCCCATTCAGGAATACTTTGAGAAATTTATTCAGGAGGGGGTAGTTCAATCAAGGACTGTTGCCATCGATGGGGTGGATATGACAGGAAACGCTGGGTCCGCAAAGCTCACCATTGATTATCCTACCCATCAGTTTGTAGACTTTTTTAATCTTTTGAAGTTGGATGGGCAGTGGTTAATCGTCAGTAAGATCTTTCAGCGTATAGATAAATAAGGGCGCTTCGTTTTGATAACATATGTTATGGACTAGGTTGCCGGCCCTGCCTAGCTTTGTTTTACATTAAAATGTAAGACGATGAAAGCAGCAGTTATGTATCCGGGTTACGACATGCCGATGTATACAGATTTTCAAACGCCGGTTCCTCAAGGCGCTGACGAGTTATTGGTATCTGTGCGCGCGGTTGCGCTAAAACACTTCGATAAAAGCAGGGCTTCGGGTAAACACTATTCCAGCGATGCACCCAAGGAAAATGGTCGTGTGATTGGTGGGGATGGGGTGTTTCAATTGGAAGACGGAACTAGGGTGTTTGCCTTAGGCAGCAGCGGAACGATGGCCCAAAAGGCTATCATTGACCGGGATAGAATGGTGGTTGTTCCGGACGGGCTGAATGATGTCTTAGCGGCGGCATTACCCAATGCGGTCATTGGTGCTGCGATGGGCCTTCGATTCAAGGCTGATATACGCCCGGGAGATGTGGTGATGGTGAACGGGGCCACGGGTTTTACGGGCAGGGTAGCTGTACAGATAGCCAAACACTATGGAGCGGGGAAAATCATAGCTACTGGCCGGAATACACAATCCTTGCAGGAGCTGTTGTCCTTGGGTGCTGATGCGGTGATTCCTGTTGGTTCATCGGACGAGGATTTTCAGTCCGGGGTATCGGCCCTTGGTCCTATCGACGTTGTAATTGATTACCTATGGGGACATAGTGCCGCATTAATACTAGGTTCTATGAAGGGGAAAGGGAATTTTTCCAATCGGATACGGTATGTATCGGTGGGCAGTATGACGGGAGATCTGATACAGGTATCTGCGGCAGTACTCCGGAGTGTAAACCTGCAATTGACGGGTTCCGGATTAGGAGCCTGGACCAGGGACGAAGTGGGAAAGCTGTTTTCCGAGATATTGCCTGAAATGTATCAACTGGCCGTTTCCGGTGGTTTAGTACTCAAGACCAGCACCGTGAAACTTTCCGACATTGCAGAGCTATGGAGTAAGGAGGTCCCAGATGGTGGGCGATTAGTGGTGACTATATAGCATTAGGAGAAGCATTATGGTGGAGGCATAATGCTCTTATGTATATAAGAAAGTTTCACATATTAGGGACATGAATGTTAATCCTCTCTTGAAGGGCACCCTTCAAACCATTATCCTGAAACTGCTGGAAGACAATACCCGCATGTATGGATATGAGATTACCCAGAAGGTAAAAGAAGATTCTGCGGGTGAGCTATTGATAACGGAAGGAGCGCTATATTCAGCCCTGCACAAATTGGAGGGTGATGGTATGTTAAAAGCAAAGACAGAAATTGTTGATGGCCGGGCTCGTAAGTATTATATGCTTACGCCTAAAGAAGGAAAGGAGGTGCAGACTAAACTTCATGAGGACAGGGCTTTCATTATCCATTTGCAAAATGTCCTGAATTTAAAGCCCGGCTTATGACGTTCAGTTACCAGGAAATAGACCTGATCGGCCTTCTGCTCGACACCTACCAAATCAAATACCAGGAGATCTATGATGAGATCTTCGATCATATGATCTCTGCTGTGGAGGATATTCGTGGCTGCGGGGACCAAAGGAGTATAGGGGTTTTGTTTATAGAAGTGGTACAAACCCAGTTCCCGGGGAATCAACCCTTTCAGTTGATCGAGCGTCAATACGAGAAGGCTTATAAGAAAAAGATATGAAGTGATTTGTTGGCTGCCTTCAAGGATTCCATCAACTGGATAACACTTCCTTTGCTGGCTCTTCTTATTATTTGGGGATTTTACATACCCCCTGGCTGGATTACTACTATATGCTTGACACTAGCTGTGGCTCTATTAGCCATGATTCCTCATGGGTTTATTGCTCATTCAACACGCAAGATCCAAGCAGGAGAAGGGAGGGAATCCCTATGTAAGCGCTACCTGAAGCAGTGTACAGGATTCATGAGCCAGCTCAGTACCTACTTGTTTGGGGCCATCAATTTGCTTTGTCATAATTGGACATTCGCGTCCTTCCCGAATCTGGAGCGTTTCGCACCGGTTTTATTTATGCCTTTGTTGGGCTTCTATTTTATTTATGGATTGGGTTGTGTGCGGATGGTAAAACGGGAATTGGTGGCCGTTAAATAGCGAACAAAAGGTCGATACGGTTGTTTCGACAGGAAGGTATTATTTTTCTTACGACACTTTGTTCTATAGAAAGGAGGAAAATAAATTTGACCTGCATCCTGAACGGTTTGTCGGGTATCCTCTTCAGTATTTGGCTGACTCTTCGATGATACCTTTTCAGTGGAGGTTGGGCAAGCATTAATGTCCCATCAGCAAGTTGAACTTCATGGCCTTCCCTGGTTCAGGGACCCATCCGGACCCATTTATATTGGTCAATATGGTAGGCGCGTTGGGGCCAGAGGTCTGATAGATAATTCCATAACAACTTGTTTGAATGGAGGAGCTTAATGCGAAGCAATAGGTACTGTCCTTTGTCAACCGGATGTTAGGCGCTACACTTAATTTCCTGGCGGACCATCCTATACGGTTGGCTGGAATAAGGGTGCTGAATAGTGGCTGCCCTTTAGGTTCTCCCGAACTATTGGCTTTGTAAACAGAGACTTCCAGACCGGTATCGAGATGGCTGGTGGTAAAGCCATTGAATGATATGGAATCCAGTATGCCGGTAGAGGTAGCCAGGAAGGTTTGTGCATGAATGACGCCGGCTTTTATATCGCAGAGCCTGAAGTAGGTTTCAGGTTGGTCTTCTTTGGAGGCGGCAGGCGCCTGGGCCTCTATGGGCGCAGCGGGATCCTGGATTTGCGTATTGCAGGAAATCGGTTGAATGGAGCCATCAGGACCGAATTGGAGTGAGGTCCAGAAATAGTTGGCCAGGGCTTCATTTTTGGCTGCATTGTTCCAAAGGTCGGAACCGTATAAGTAGATATTCCCTGTTTTTAGCTCAAAGGTGGAGACGAAGGAGGGCTGTCCTCCACAGGAATTGTCACTGATCTTTTTCCCTGCTGACCAGGGACCTAAGGGTGTGTTTGCTGTTTTGTAGGAAGTCCCGGTTCCGGAGCAATAACCGCAATTGGGATCGGAATAAAGCAGGTAATAAATGCCGTTTCGTTTAAACAGGGCGGGTGCTTCTGTTTGCCCGCTGGTGACTCCTTTTACCAATTTGCCGGTGCCGGTCAGGTAGTCATCACTTAGTTGCTCTATGACGATGGAGCCATTGCTCCTCCAGTCAGTGTAGGCCAGGTAGGCTGTTCCGTCATCATCTACAAAAGTATCGTGGTCTCCGTTATTGAGCCCCGCCGTTGGTGCGTCCGCATTGACGCCCAGCTTTGGTTGAACTTGTTCCACAAAGGGCCCGGTGGGTTTGGTTGAAGTGAATACCCTATATCCGGAAGTGTTGTCATAGACATTGATCCAGAGGACGTATCGATTTGTTGTTTTATTATAAATGACATGGGGCCTGAAGCATCCGTAGGTACTTCCGTTGCACCTTGTTTGCCAGACCTCGGTCCTCGCATCAAACAAAGAACCCCTGTCTGTCCAGTTAACCAGGTCGGTGGAAGAATAACTTTTAAATCCGCAAAAGGGCGCCTGTTTATTACCCCATTCGAACCCGCAATCATAGCTGGTGCCATAGAGGTAGTACACCCCATTGAAATAGGTGATTTCTCCGTCATGTGCGTCTACGGCATCCCCCAAGGTACTGAATCGTATGGTTTGGGCGGGGGCTGAAGTAGTTCCCTGCGCATGGGTAAGCGCTGGATAAGTTAGCAGTATGGCGAGCAGGAATTTGATACATTGACACGGTGCTGTGTGGGTTGCCATATGCGGAATTTGATTATTTTGTTTGATAAACTTACGAAGGTATGGAGATTAAATTGCTCATTACTGGAAGCAGCGGACATTTGGGGGAGGCCATTTGCCGGACCCTGCAATCAAAACATCAGGAATATATAGGCGTGGATCTCCATCGTTCTCCATTTACTACTCATGTTGGAAACATTGAAGACCGGGCTTTTGTAAACAGCTTGCTTAAAGAGGTGGACTATATCATCCACACGGCTACTTTGCATAAGCCTCACGTAGGTACGCATTCAAACCTGGCATTTGTCAACACTAATATTATAGGCACTTTGAACCTGCTGGAAGAGGCAGTGGTTAAAAACGTAAAGGGATTTGTCTATTCAAGTACTACAAGTACCTTTGGGGATATGCTTACCCCAAAGGAAGGGGAGCCTGCGATCTGGATCACGGAGGATTCCTTGAGTAAGCCCAAAAATATTTATGGGGTAACCAAAAGCACTGCCGAAGACCTATGTCAATTATTTTACAGAAATCATCGGTTGCCTTGCGTTGTTTTGAAGATAGCTCGTTTCTTCCCTGAAGAGGATGATCAGGAATCTATCCGGGTTATGTACGATCAACTGAACGCCAAAGCCAATGAGTATTTATACAGAAGAGTGGATATCGATGACGTGGTTTCTGCGCAGTTACTGGCTGTTGAAAAGTTAAAAGACATAGGATTCGGGAAATACATCATAAGTGCTACAACGCCTTTTGAAAAGGTGCATTTGCCTGAATTAAACGTAGATGCTGTCTCTGTGGTGGAAACGCTGTTTCCTCAAATGAGCGCTTTATATGCACAAAAAGGTTGGAAAATGTTTCCCACCATTGACAGGGTATATGTCAACCAAAAAGCAAGGACTGAATTGGGCTGGACTCCTAGGTATAATTTTGGTTACGTCCTTCGTTGTTTGGAACAAGGCGTTGATTTCAGGAGTCCGTTAACGCTGGAGATTGGGTGCAAGGGTTATGCCTAGAGAACTTTCACGGAGTATCCGTGGACGGCTAATCGACCTGAGTTGCGCTATAGGCCATAACCGGCAGCTCCGCATAGATCTCCCTGTATCCGATCATTTGTTGTGCTTCCGGATCCCATACTTTTAGGCGAAGGCAGCCCCATATATCTTTCCACTTTAACGAGGTTGTCTTTGCTTGCTGTAGTTCGGGGATCTCTCGCATTGCTTTAGGCAACGCATAAAAGGGTATCCGGCAATTGAGGTGGTGTATATGGTGATAACCTATATTTCCGGTGCACCATTGCATAAAGGGGCTCATTTTCATATAGCTGGAGGATTCCAGAGCGGCGCCTTCGTAGGTCCATCCACAGCGGGTCCTGAACATAACGCCTGGGAAATTGTGCTGTGCATAAAATAGGTAGGCGCCAATAGCATGCCCGATAAAAAAGGGGATAAATACGCTTAGGAGCCACCCCTCGAAGCCAAGGAAATACCAGGCGCTGAAAGCAATGGCTGCGTGGAGGAATAAGGCGGCAAGGGAGTCCATGTGCTTCTTTGGGCTGGATAGGAAGGATCGTATACACATTCCCCAGATAAACATGCTGAAATAGCCAAAGAGGATCGTCAGGGGATGACGTATCGCCAGGTAACCGAGGCGCTCCTTGTTCGTCATCGAAAGGTACCTGGATTTGGTGACGATGGGGTAGGAGCCTATATCAGCACTAAAGAGCTTTGAGTTATGCTGGTGGTGATAATCGTGGGATCTTTTCCAAATGCTCGGAGGCGTCAGGATATAAATGCCAAAAAAGGTCATGATGACGTCGGCAACCTTGTTGTTGCGCAGGATGGCATGGTGCTGGAAATCGTGGAAGATGATAAAAAAGCGGATGACCAACAAACCTGAAAAGATGCTGGAGACGATTTTTAGGAGAAGGAAGGGGGCAATTATTGTCCCCGACAGCGCGATCAGCAACAAGGTTAGCGTAGTCAGCGTATGGGTCCAGCTGCTCCTGGGGCAATCTTTTGCGTATTTCTTTGTCGCCAGAATAAGGTCTTTACCGTTTAACATGATCGTTGGATATGGGTTGTTGTATATTGGATTATGCGGGGTTGGGTCGGGCGTGTTTCCAGCGTTTGTGGGACCATAACCAAAATTCCGGGTGGGCTATAATGTCCTTTTCCAGTCGTTGGGTATGCAGTTCGGTTATTTCTCCATCCGCTGAGGTTGCTGGTGCTTCCACAAGCCGTTCTGCATAAATGGTATAGTATCCACGGCGTTCCCTTTTAACGGCGGCGTACACGGTGGGGTAGTTTAGTTTGCGGGCAATGACCTCTGCGCCCGTAAATACGGGTGTGTCCTGGTTCAGGAAGGTCATCCAGTGGGCTTTATCAGGCTGAGGTGTTTGGTCGGCGATGAATGCGGTTGCTGTTAGTGTACCCTTTTGCCGAACCATGGTTTTGAAGGTGTCGTTCATTCGTATAAGCCCCGATCCAAAGCGGGTCCGGATATGGTACATTAACCGGTCGAAGGCTGGTGAGCTCAACGGATGGTAGATGACAGACAGGGGTTGCGGGCAAAGGAGGCTGAAGGTATTGCCGGCCCATTCCCAGTTTCCATAGTGACCCAGGATCAGAATCACACTCTGTTGGTTCGCCGCCAGGTCCTGGAACAACGTTAGTGTTTTGGGATCCATTTTACAGTGACGTAGCATTGACTTCTTAGAAATGCTTAATGTCTTGAAGGTCTCCAGGAACAGGTCACATAAATGATGATAGAAGCGCCGGGTTAATTCTTCTATCGCTGCGTCATCTTTATCAGGGAATGCATTTTTCAGGTTTTTGAAAATCACGGCTTTCCGATAACGAAATACGCGGTATAGCAGGAAGCAAACCAAATCGGATAATCCATATAAAAGGGGGAATGGCAACAGCGAGAGGCCGTATAATAAAGTGTAAAGACAATAATAATTCAACTGTTGCAACCGCTTTTGACCTGGCATGGGTTTAGTTAGGGTAATGGAATTTTATTCGCATTATAGGCGAGAGACACAGGTTCGCGGAAAATGTGTAGGTGGAAACAGGGGAAAGATAGGATATTTTCGCAAAAGTCAGAATGAATAGGAGGAAGTTTCAAAATTTTAACTTATCGGTGAAAATGAGGCCCATGCGGCCTGGTAGGTTGGTAGGCAGCTCCAATTCTTTACATAAAATTCATACAGCATCGGTCTTACGCATTTAATTTTAAAGGCAATTAAAACAGCTATCCGTTTCCATTTTCCTTGGCTACCGTTCACCAAAAACGCAAGTGTTCAAATGGCACCAGCATTGGCGGGATGTTTCCAAAAATATGTCGCAAAGGTGGACGCCTGATTGGATCATCCGCGTGTAGTTGATGGGTTCATTCGTATGTAATTATCTGATATATAATTATTTACAACGCTGTCATTTTTTTTAGCTGTATGTAATACCATGCTGAAAAACTATTTCCTTGTCGCCTTGCGGAACCTGGCCAAAAAACCGTTCTATTCCATCGTGAACATTGCGGGATTAGCCGTTGGCCTGACAATAACCATGTTGATAGGCGCTTAACCTAACCAATACATCATTCAACGCCATTGGAAGGATGCCGGAGAAGGATATGAAGTAGCAACGCTTGGCCCTTTGACTAAAGCATTAAAGGAACAATATCCTGGCTTGGTAAAAAACCATTACCGCTTTGATGGCATCTTAGCGATCGTTTCAAACAGGGGAAAAAGTTTTCGAAAACCCTTTTCCGTAAGGGATTCCGCGCTGCTGGGTATGTATGGTTTCGGACTTCTCTCGGGACAACCGTCCTCTGACGGACATCACGCGGGTTTTGTTATTAATTAATTGATATTCAATATGATGTATTAGGCTGACCCTTTTTTCGGTTTGAGATGATTGATCCTATCAATGTGTATAATTTTCTTTATTTTTACACATAAATTTTTAACTATGCGGACTAATATTGAATTGGACGATACATTGGTCAACCAGGCTATAAAACTAAGCAAGCTTAAAACCAAGCGAGAAGTAGTACAGGAGGCATTAAAGAATTATGTCGCCTATATGAAAAAAAAAGAGTTATTGAGCCTTAAAGGCCGTATTACCTGGGAAGGGAATTTAAAAGAGATGCGTAGCTTATGAGCGAACCCTTGATATTTGATACTTCGGTTTGGATAGACTTTTTGCGGAATAAAGGCAATCCTCCCTCGGATCTACTTACAGCGTATATAGAGAAAAATGATCAGGTTTTGCTAACTCCAACAATTTTACAAGAAGTATTGCAAGGCATCCGGGATGATACGCAATATCAGCATATCAAGGAGATTTTGTCTTACTTTACTACCCTACAGCATCCGCCGGTTCAGGCTGCTGTGGGGTCGGCTGATCTATATCGCTCACTACGTAAAAAGGGTCTGACTATTCGTAAAAGCAATGATTGTCTGATTGCATTCTATGCAATCGAATTTTCGACAGCCCTTGTACATTCAGACAATGATTTTGATCTGATCAGTAAGCACACAAAGCTCAAGACCTGGAAGCCACGATCCTAACCGTATTCGAACCCGTAACCCATTGGGATTGAATTCATTTTATTTTACGAGCAATATGAACAAATAATAAAACCCGCTACTGGTGCGGGTTTTGAATTTTTGTCGGGATGGCAAGATTACTACCGCGCAAAACAATCCACAGGTGCAGCCGCGCTTAAGCGCGGTAATGATCTATGCGTTTTTCTTCAGCGCAAAGAGGCCACTTTTTCTAAAATCCCCCAACTTTTCAACCTGATCCCTGAACCGGATAAATGAAGCGGTAAGGTTAATATATACGCTGGATAAGGAAGTGGCTGAAAAAGAAAAAGGACAAAGTCCCTTAAACGAAACTTTGTCCTGTGAAGTCGGGATGGCTGTACATTTTTCGAACCAATTCCTTATTGAACTAAAACGCTTTTGTGCCGTAACGGATTGATGATCATACAAAAATTGCAAACTCGGCATACTTTTGGTACATTTGATTCTGATGTACTCAACAAGCCAAATATTAACCATTCTAAAAGAGAAAAAGGAATACCTACAAAAAAGGTATCCGATTTCTGAATTGGGCATATTTGGCTCCTATGCACGAGGGGATTTCAATGAGAAAAGTGACATTGACATCCTTGTCGATTTCAATGCAAGAATTGACGGTTTTGAATATATACGACTTGCTCATGAGCTGGAAGATACCTTTAATCAAAAGGTCGTTGTTGTTTCCCGCAAAGGTATAAAACCCCAGTATTTACCTTACATTGAGAAAAGCCTCATTCATGTCTGAACGTAACCTATCCCTTTTGCTATCGGATATTAAGGTTTCAATTGGCAGGATTTTGGAATACACTGCGGGGATGATTTTGAGAATTACGAAGCCGATTATAAGACAAAAGATGCGGTAGAGCGCAATTTTGAAATTATTGGTGAGGCTGCTTCTCGAATTCCAAATGATTTCAAAAAGCTAAATCCAGGCATTGAATGGCGCATCATCAAAGACTTTCGAAACTTTATCATCCACGAATACTTCGGCATCAATAGCCAGATCGTGTGGGATACCATTCAAATTCGCTTGCTTGACCTATTGCAGTAAATTTCTAAGTTGATTTCGACCACCGATTAGCTCTGTCAAACTTCACAGGATTCGAATCCTTAAGTGGCTGAAACAAAGCTTCTTCCATTTTAAAGAAAAATTAGTGAAATATAAAACCCGTCTTAGTGGCGGGTTTTGAAATATAGTCGGGATGGCTGTATATTTTTCGAACCAGTTTTGGAATGACGCTAGTCTAATAATGAAATTAGGCAATTGACAATCATGAATTTATGATCCGTATTCTAGTAGTTCTATTTTTCGTCCGTCCAAATCCACTATTGTCGCAATATAACCGAACTCCGTTTTCTGGGAGGCAGAAACCACATTTATCTCGTTCAAATTACTTAATAGTACCTCAAGACCATTAACTTCAAGGCCTATTCTTGTTGTAACGTCTGGTTCAGCTACACTTTTAGGTAGCGGATAAATTTCGAAAACAAAACCGTTTTCCTCACTTGCATAATGAAAAGGGCCATTTCCGTGTTGGTGATACTGAAATCGAAATCCTAGTTTGGAATAAAATTCGACTTGTGCCGCCAATTTATCTGTTTTAAGAACAAGGAGATTAATCTGGGGCATGGGCAAACACATTATTAATCAGCGATCATCAGGTTGTCAATTCGCTCAAAATGTTTCCGATTTAGCGTCGCCAGAGGTAGTTTATTTGCAATAGCGGTAGCAGCGATGAAAAGGTCTGGAATGGCGATTTGCTTACGTTTTCTTTTGAGTTCGTTGTTGATTTTTACTGCGGCAAGTACAGCTTGGCTTTCAAAGGGCAATACCTCTAATTGTCCAAGTAGTTCCTGCCAAAAGGTTTCCTGTTCAATATTTATTCCAGAGCGGATCTCGTATTCTGTAATCGCGGAAATACAAAAATGGTTGTATGAATCTGCCAGCCTTACAAAAGAGGTTTTAGACTTGTCCTTTTTCCTGAAGTAATCAATTGGAATGGAGGTATCCAAAAGAACTATTTTGCTCGCCATTTAGTCAGCGCTTCGCGTGTTTTATATACAGCCTGAAGTTGCTCGTCACTGAATGTAGGCCCAGAAAGCAACAAGCTTTTTAGATCTCCTTTTTTTGCAACGGGTTGAGAGGGTTTATTGACTTCTGATAATAGCTTATCAAGCTGCTTCCGGGGAAGTTGCTTAACCATGTGTATTAATTGCTCAAAGCCTATGTCAACTCTTAATTCCATGAGTTAAAGGTAATATATTTTTCGGAACCTGTAAAATGGAACGTCAATGCTGGCTGTATTCGAACTGATTAACTAGTTTATGATGAATTAGTTATGTTCGAGTTTGGATTCGGTCAATACTATTTCGAATCAGAAAACCCGCCATGGTGGCGGGTTTTGAATTAAAGTCGGGATGGCGGGACAGATTTCGAACCATTTTTGGACGGATTTGAGGAATGGTGTAAGTTTAATATAGCGGGACTTCGAATTCGCTTTAAGTTATCAAGCAATGACTCATATCTCCAATTTAGACACGCTCTTGGTTTCTGAAAATATCAATGGAAGCATAATTGAAATAGACAATTTTGTCTGTGACCTTTGTGTCTACGGGGACGAACTTGAAAACTTAACAGAGCCTCAAAAGCAATTCTATTTCATCCAAAACTTGGAGCGCGAGGTTAACAATGGTGGTTTTGAGCAATATTTTTCCAATTCCAGTGGTGATAATGCACATGAAACGATTTTAGCGCTTGTGTCAATCGGCGCCCTTAAAACGGTCAATATACTTCAGCAAGCAATAAACGAGTTCCCTGACCATAAGGTTCCCGTTGATCGAGATAAACGCCAAGAAATGATGGAGCATATGGAAAACGCGGAAGCTGTTTGGGACATACTTGATCAGAGGTTTTTTAAGTATGATGATGATTTAAACACCTTAAATATTCAATATGTCGAGAGAAATAAGGACCTGTTTTAATCTCTGAACGTGTATAAATAGGTGGGAGTGTTCGAATCGATTATACTCTAGGAATCAATTATATAGCGTCTTTTATTCAAATAAAGAAAAGTAAAAACCCGCTACCGGAGCGGGTTTTATATTTTGGTCGACTTGGCAGGACAGATTTCGAACCTTTTTCTCATGGATTTGAGATGTTTGCTCCGCTTGCGCAATGAATATCAATAGATTTAATTTATTTTACTTTCGATGCCGTTTCCGTCAATACTTTATTCAAACTTATAATGTATGCAAGAGGCCCTCTTTCATGTACAAAAGAATGGAAAGGTTGGATTCATCAATAAAACAGGACAAGTTGTTATCGACTTCGAATTTGATGGAGCTTCGCTCTTCTCGGTGTAAGTACTGATTGAATTATGTACCAGGATCCTTGTTCAGAAGTGTACCACTTAGCAGGTGGCAAATGTAGTGGTATTTAAGCTTCTATTGGTAGGATAATATGCTTGG
>CAJCIQ010000246.1 GCA_903970475.1 Beijerinckiaceae bacterium | reverse complement strand
CATTTTTCGGCGCCGTCCCCGCGTAGATTCCGTTCCGTTCGGCTCCGCTACGCTCCGCCTCACTTCACTCCATCTACGCGGGTGGTTTAACCACCTTATACAGTTACTTATGTTATTTACACAAAGAATTAAACACTACCGCTTTCTTCGAGCTATTGACTTCCTTCCTTTGTTTCAGGATGGCCGCCTCAAAGTCTTTAATGTCCTTTTTATTCATTTACACTACAAATATAAGCATTTTCAATTCCACTAACAAGCAGTAGTGGGCACCTACAGCTTAAGCAAATCTTACATTATATAGATATTGCTGAAAATCAATGAATAACCCTTTGGTCTTATCAGCTCCACCTAATTGCTCCATTGCGTCATTAACCGTATGATATTTTAACTCCAAAAGATCCGGCAGTTTGTCCTGATCCAATTCTTCCACCCCAACATCAATGTATTTACTGAGGACAAAATCTAAAAACTCCTTTTGTTTGGGATCTAAAAGCTCAAAAATACGAGCTTGTGCGTGGGCTACCCTTTCTTCCCTGGTTATGGGTTCTGCTGAATAAGCAATAAATTCTAAAACATCAAAAAGATCCGATTTCTCTGCGTCTATGAGTTTTTGTAATGTAATCAGATCTTCGATACCAAACCCAGTTATAGTCACTTGCCTAAAGGCTTGTACACTTGATGGGGTATAAGCAGTGTATAAGCTACTGTTCTGGGCCTACCACCTATCTTTAATGCCACAGGGAGGCCAAACTATTTCAGCCATTTTTTCAACTAAACATGGAGGAACAAGAGCCCATACGTAATACCCCATCTTTCAACGAAGACGCCTGGATAAAGCTCGTTTTCCTGCTCAATGATACCCAGGACTGGCTGAACGAACTGGCGAACGTAGCGGTCATGCAAGTACCCATGAAGAAATTCAGGAAACACTAAAAACCCTCAAGCAATTTATTCTTTCATTTGATGAGCAATAGTTGCGGGGCTTTTATTTTAGCGACATCACGAACTTATTTACCAATCCAATTTGCTTTCCAAGCAGCAAACTCCGATGGCCGGATACGGTATCGCGCAATGTTTCCCACATGTAGGCCAAGCAATTCTGTTTCGACGACTTCAATATATTTCGCACGATCAGCTTCGGGTAGCCTTGTGGCAAAGTTTGTAATCTGTTGGCTGGTTTCCGCTGGCGATTCAGCATTTGTCACAATGAGTGTTATGAGCATCCGAATGTCATCCCGATATTGAAGCCGAAAGGGATCAGGTTCGCCCAACGATTGACGTAAAGCTCCGTAGCGCAAGCAAGAGCGCTCATAGGCCCAAAGAAACACATCTTTTAAGAGCTCAATGCGTTGCAGTTCGTAAACGCCGAGAAGTCCCTGCGTATACAGATCCTGAGGCACGTCGACAAATGACAGGGGCGCCAGGTTGTGCTGGGCCAGTGTGATATTAGCAGCAAGCCTAGATACGCGTTTGTTCACATCGTCAAAGGGCTGCAAGTACGGTAGCTGCACCATGACGAAAAATGCCTGCTCAAATGGGTCGGTAATGGCATCGGTCTTGACCAGCATGAGATCGAAGAAATCCTCGATTTGCTGGGGGACAGCCAGCGGGGTATAGACAGATTTGTCGATGCCCACCGCAAAGGTTCTGAGACGCCCGGGTGCGCCAGGGTCAGGCAACAGGTTATTCGATAGCAGGGCATGTAGATTTGTAATAGTGTAGCGATTGAATCCAACATCTTCTGCGGATTCTACGATGAATTCGATAGCCTCTTTGTGGTTGAGAATCATCTGCGCATCAGCAGCGGATTTGTCTGTAGCTAACTCTCCCTGTGAGATAAGGCGTTGGGTGTCCAGCAGGCTGTAGGTATTCCCTTCCAACCTACTTGAGTTCCAAGAAAGATCGATCAGGAGGCGCTGTAGAATCTGGCGGGCATAGGTACCGGCTGGTTGATCGCGTTGGGCAGTTTGTCCAAGCTGCCAGAGGCGTGTACGTTCTACCACCGTCAGATAAGCGTCTTTATTGGGTTGGTAATTTCGTAGAAAGGAGGGATGGTAACTTACGGGCTGCCGATTGCCGGCGGGTCGCAGTATGAGTCGCTGAATATTTCGACCTTCAGTGGACAATGCCAAGACGGTATAGCTGGCGGGTGTCTCATTGACATAGCGTTCGGACGCAGGTTGGCCAAAATGGTACATGGTCGACCGACTCTGACCAGAGATCGTAATAATGCCTTGCTGCTGAAGCGTTGCTAACCGACGTTGAAGGGTACGCAGACCAATTGGCTGGCCATATCTGGCTTGAATAGCGTCAATACCTGCACCATTAGGAAATGCGGCCAGTAGCCTGGCTAGCGCTTCAAGTTCCTCGTTGATGGCTGAATATTGCTTGACCATTTTGCCTTGTTTCACGACAAAGATATGGATTTTCGCGACAAAAAGAATCTTTTTGCGACAATTAAAGAATTTTGCGACAAATATGGCACTTTTGCGACAACCAAATGCTTTTCTTTCCAGCTCACGAAAACCCGCAATGAAAAAGCCCCGTAACAAATGTTGCGGGGTGATCCGGTTGAGCCGAATAGGATGCGCCGAGCGCTTATTAATTTCTAAAATAAATTTCGACTTCTCCGTTAGTCGTGCTGTTGCTGACAACCACTGCTTTTTGAGCAATGCCTGACTCGCCCTGTTCTGGAGTCCAGGTAATGGTCGGATTTGTAGTTCCTTCCAGGATGGCAATGCCGGTGAATGCATCATAAGTATTGGCCGGATACATGGTGCTTGGCTTACTTACGCCATAAGATTCAAGGGTTTCGGCCAGCCAATACCCCTCGGGCACATTACTGACCGACAAAGAGGTGGAAGAAGGATACCCCGTGAAGACAGAACTGTAACTGTAATTGCTCCCGGAAACGGCTGTCTGTGTAATGACCCCTGTTAGAGAGGTGCCTGTACTTACACTGGCAAGACTACCATAGTAGGCGTCACTTGAAGTAACATACCAATTGGTAATGGCCCAGTATTTACCTCCACCGGCAGCAGAGGGACCCCATTGCAGGACAGGCTGGATAATGTAGGAAGTGGAAGTTGTTCCATCCTGTATACCGTTAAACAGGAAAATGGTCTGGCTGCCTTCATCTGAAGGAACATCAGGAACAGTCCAGGTGGTACTGAAGGAGGTAACCGGCGTACTGGTGGTTGGGTTTTGCCAATAGGTGTAGGCGATCCATCCTTCCAAATAGGGTACAATCTGGCTCGAAGAAGAATGCTTGGGGTCAAACCTTTGCTTAGTAGGCCTGAACTCGCCGAAATCCTCTGCTATACGGCCGGTACCGTTTTCTAGTTTCTGCAACCTGCCGTTTTCAACACTGAGGTGATACCCTTCCGCTATGAAATGGACCCTGGATTTGTCCATATATCCGGCAGGTGTAAGAACCAGGTCTCCTGAAGACGACGCGGGCGTTTTTCCAGTTGGGGGGGCGCTGGAATCCTTTTTACAACTGGAAATAACCAATACCGCCATTAATGCAAACGGAGCAAAACGGTTAAAACGAATGTGTTTTGAGAGTCTCATGCTGGTTAGATTTAAAAATGATTGAATGAGCATCAAAATACATTTGATTCCATTAGTTAGGTATCCAATTCGGGATAATTAATCAAATATCCATATATGTACTTAGCCCCTCGTGTTTTTTCTTAAGTATATTCACCTACATATTGTACCACCTTCATAGACACAGGAGCCCAGCCACGGAAAGCTCCCAAACCCGGCCTGGCTTTTGTTTAATCAGTAATATGAAAGTACTTGGTATTGTTTTGATCGCTATGGGCATATTAATGCTTGTTTACACGGGATTCTCGTACAAACACCGCGAAAAAATAGTCGATGCCGGACCTGTTCACATCTCCGCCGACAGGGAAAAGACCGTCGATTGGCCTCCATACGCTGGTGGGATACTTATCGTAGGTGGTGTCATAGTGATTGCCGTGGGATCCCGTCGCAGCGTTTGATGCTAAGTCTGAGGGAGAAATCGGCCACAGCGAAATCCACCAGCAAGCAATTGGACACATCCTTGAATAAGTAAAATTAAATCACATCATGGAAACCCTTGATACCAAACAGATCTCCCGAGTGCTATTGGGTACCGGTTTAATTTTTGCCGGTCTCGCACACTTATCGTTTGCCCATCGGGAATTTCGCGCTCAGGTACCCGATTGGGTACCCCTTACAAAAGATGATACCGTCCTATATTCCGGACTAGCGGAAATCGGATTAGGCAGCGCATTACTCCTCGCAAAAGAAAAAGCCCGTCCGAAAATGGGTATGATCGCC